>JBOHAJ010000316.1:0-13640 GCA_050697715.1 Gaiellaceae bacterium | reverse complement strand
GCCGGAGCGCGAGTGGATCCTCCGCGCGCCGACGCTTCAGCGCAAGCTCGCGCTGACGGCCAAGGTGCAGGACGAGGTCGGTCACGCGCAGCTCATCTACCGCGTCGTCGAGGACCTCGGCAAGCCGCGCGAGGACTGCCTCGAGGACCTCGTCGCCGGCAAGACGAAGTTCCACAACGTCTTCCACTACCCCACGAAGACGTGGGGCGACGTCGCCGTCATCGCCTGGCTCGTGGACGCCGCAGCGATCATCTCGCAGAAGGCGCTCCTCAAATGTTCGTACGCGCCGTACGCGCGGATCATGAAGAAGATCTGCTGGGAAGAGTCGTTCCACATCCTCCACGGGCGCGATTGCGTGCTGGCCCTCATGACGGGCACGGAGGAGCAGCGCGAGCTCGTGCAGGAGGCCGTGAACCGCTGGTGGGGACCGTTGATGCAGTTCCACGGGAACCCGATCCCCGCGGAGGAGGACCCCATGTACCAGTGGCGGATCAAGAGCCAGGGGAACGAGGACGCCCGTCAGCAGTTCCTCGACGGCTACGTGCCGCAAATCTGGGAGCTGGGACTCACCGTCCCGGATCCGAAGCTCCGCAAGCGCGAGGACGGCGTCTGGGAGTACGCCGAGCCGGACTGGGAGGAGCTCAAGTGGGTGGTCACCGGCCACGGGCCGGAGACGGAGCGGCGGCTCGGCTTCCGGCGCGCCTCGCGCGAGGAGACGGCGTGGGTGCGGCGGGCCGTGCTCGCACAGGCAGCGTGATCTGGGAGGTCTTCCGACAGGAGCGCGAAGGCGCCCCGTTCCAGCACGGCGGCTCGTTGGAAGCGCCCAACCTCACCTTCGCGGAGGCGTATGCGCGCGAGTTCTACGGGCGCCGGGACGAGTCGTTCGCACTCTGGATCCTGCCGCGCGAGTCCGTGCGCGAGGTGCGCGAGCCGTACGTCGCCGACGTCTTCGACCGCGACTACCGACGCGTGGACGGCTACTCGCTCAAGGTGCGGCTGAAGGAGGCACGCGAGCGTGCAGACGCTGCTCGAGCTGGCGGATGACGAGCTGATCCTCGGGTGGCGCGACTCCGAGTGGACGGGGATCGCGCCCTTCCTCGAGGAGGACGTGGCGTTCTCCTCGATTGCGCAAACGGAGATCGGGCATGCCCGCGCCTGGTACGAGCTGGCGGCGAAGGAGCTGGGGACGGATGCCGACGCGCTGGCGTTCGACCGCGAGCCGGATGAGTACCGCTGCGCGCCGTTCGTCGAGCTCCGCTTCGTCGGCGACTGGGCGCGTACGATCGCCCGCCGCTGGCTCTACGAGGCGGCGGACACGCTGCGGATCGAGGAGCTGAAGGGTTCGGGTCAACCCGAGCTCGCCGGCCTCGCGACCCGCATCGACCGCGAGGAGGCCTACCACCGGATGCACGCGGAGATGTGGGCCGAGCGCCTTCGACAGTCGCCCGACCGCGGGCGCTTCGACGCCGCAGTCGAGGAGCTCTGGCCTTATTCGCTGGGAGTCCTGCCGGACTCCCAGCGAGAGGCATTCCGCGCTCATGTGATCGCCGCGCTCGGTTATGACCTCTCGCTCGTCGACGCCGTGGAGCGTGGCATTCACACAAACGACCTGAGCCCCCTCTGGGAGGAGATGACGATGGTGCGGCGCTCGGTGCCGGGTGCCGCATGGTGACCGTGATTCTCGGCATGCCGAGAATCACCAGGAGTTACTCGCGTGTCGCGCGAGTCGATTAGACCTCGCTCGCCGACGGCGAGCGAGGTCTGGGAGGCTCTTGCCGGGATCCCCGATCCCGAGATCCCGACGATCTCCCTCGTCGACCTCGGCGTCGTGCGTCACGTCGAAGTGGAGGGGGAGCGCGTCCGCGTCGCGTTCACGCCGACATTTCTGGGCTGCCCTGCCCTCGAGGTGATGCGAGACCGCATGGAGGAGGCCGTACGAGCGCTGGGCGCCGAGCCCGAGGTCGAGGTGGTGGTGGAGGAGCCGTGGTCGACCGACCACATCACGCCCGAGGGCCGCCGCAAGCTGCGCGAGTCCGGCTTCGCACCCCCGCCGCCCCGCGAGACGGGACCGGTGACGATCGTCCAACTGGAGCGAACGGTCTTCCGCTGCCCCTACTGCGGCTCGACCGACACCAAGCTCGAGAACCTCTTCGGCCCCACCCCCTGCCGCTCGATCCGCTACTGCGCCAGCTGCCGCCAGCCCTTCGAACAGTTCAAGACGCTCTAGTCCACGCTTTCAGCCAGGTCCAGGGGTCAGACCCCTGGACCTGTCCAGCGAGGCCGTCGGGTGCCCGGCGATCGCAGCAGGGAAGCCGAGTCCTTGCAAAGCAAAGGCCAGTTCTCAGCAGTGCGGCACCGGCCTCCACGGACGTGCCTAGGGGTCAGACCCCGGGACACGGCCGGAGCAGTCGTGACTCGTCCCCCGCTTCTCCGCGGGGCCCGGCGAGCCGCTTCAAAAGGACGCGGCCGGAAGAGGCGCGTCCGGGGTCAGACCCTGAACGTGACCGGTTCGGCCGGCGGCGGCCGGCGAGCTTCCGCACGCTCACGCCGACGGCGAGAAACGCGATCTCGAACGGCGCCCAGAAGGCCTGCGGGACCCAGACCGGGAGCGGTTCGTAGTTCGATTCGGGATAGCCGGCCGGGACGGCCAGGAGGACAAGCGCAAGCGGGAATAGCAGAGCGACCCAGCGGGCGAGCGCGAAGCCAAAGACCGCATGGGCGAGAGTGACAACGGCGATGGCCGTCCAGGCAGCAACCTCCCTGTCCTCCAGGACTCCCGTGTCGAGGAGTCCGTAGATCCACGCGAGACCGAACAGGCCGTACGCGACCGCGCCGATCGCGAGGGCGTCCACACCGCCGAGATATCGCATATCTGCGATATAGCAGACGTGAGATACGACCGCAAGGGGAGCCGCCCGATCTTCTTCGTCGTCCCCCTAGTCGCTCGGCGCGGCCCGGCCGGTCGCTCGGACGATCCAGAGGCCGCTCCCCAGGTCGCTGACGAAGATGACCCGGTCGGACGGTCGGATGACCACGCCCCACACCTCCGGGAAGGCACCCGGCGCGGCCTCCGGCACGAACTGCCCGACCATCCTCGGGTCGCCCACGTTCCGGCGGCTGAGCGGACGCAGGTTGAGCGCGACAACACCGTTCGTGTACCACGAGCTGTACGCGCGGTCGCCGTCGACCTCCGTGTTGTGGATCGACCAGAAGCCCTCGGGCGGAGGCAGCGCGTGCACGTTCGGCGCGCGGTCGAACTTGGCGACCTGCCGTCCGCTCTCGGCGTCGAAGACGCGCAGGAAGCCCCATGAGGGCCGCCGCGCCTGCAGCGTGGCCCTGCCCGCGGCGACCATGCCCGTGGCCGATTCGTGGTCGGTGAAGAGCACGGGGATGGCAACGCTCCCGAAGTCGAACCACTGGGGACTCGTCGCTTCGGCGATGAAGTCGTGCACGACGGCCCGCGCGCCCGCGGCCTCCGCCGCCGCCTCCTGCACTTGCTGCTCGCACAGGGGCTGCTCGCTCGTCGCCGGATCGAAGCCCGGGTCGAAGAACGGGAACAGCGTGCGCACGACGACGATCTTCCCGGCCGTGTTCGCCGGGTAGTCTGCGACGTCGCAGCCCTGGTTCGCCGCCGTGACGACACGGGCCCTAACCCTGTGCCGGGGCTCGAGCCAGAGCGGCGAGCTTCCTGCGCTCTCGGGCCCGATCCCCTGACCGCCCCTGAAGAGGATTTTCGCGGGCGTCGTCGGGTCGAAGTCCTCGTCGTTCTGGAGGATGAAGTCCCGGCCTCCCGCCTCGTACGGGGTCATCCCGTGCGCGTCCCCGTCCGCACTCGGCCTGTAACGCGTGCGCGAGAGGAGCACGGGGTTCGTCACGTCACTGATGTCGAACGTGAGGACGCCCAGATCCCAGTACGAGACGTACGCCTTCATTCCGTCGGCGCTCGCCCGCGCGCTGTGGTCGAAGGACGCCCCGAAGCTCCCCTGGCCCCAGAACGGGCCGCGCGAGAAGCCGTTGGCGCCGGCGCCCCACTCCGACACCTGGACGGGCAGGTTCGGGTTCGTGACGTCGATGATGCGGAAGTCGCCGCCCGGAACCGGGTCGAACCACTCGCTGAACGGCGTGGCGACAAGCGCGTACACGTTGCCGCCTCGCTGGAAGAGGTCGAGCTCGTGCACGCCGCCGCCCCCATTCGTCAGGCCGAGCTCGCTCAGCTGGACGGGGGCGGCCGGGTTCGTGACGTCCCAGAGCTCGAGCCCGAACTGCTGGGTGTCGAGCGCCGGATCGTCTCCGCAGCGCTGGATACCCACGCCCATCAGGTCGCCGGTGAAGTCCGGCGTCGAGACACTGCGGACAACCATGTCCTCCGCGCTCGTACCCTCGCGGGCGGCGAGCGTGCCGATCAGCTGGGGATTTGCGAGATCGGTGACATCGACGATCTTCACCCCGCGGCCGTTGCACGGATCGCTCCACGTGCCGACGTACGCGAAGTTTCCGTGCACCCAGACGTCTCCGTTCGACTCGCTCAGGCCGAGGTCGTGGTGCCCGAGCACCTCGAAGTTCTTCGCCACGAGACCGTTCGCACCGGCCTGCGCGGCTGTGGCCCGTGCGTGTGTCGCCGCGAGCTTGCCTGCCGCGTAATCGCCGGGCACCAGTGATGCAGCCGCCTGTGTCGCGAGCGCCAGCGCGCACGCGAACGCGACCCCGACTGAGACCCACTTCCCGAGCATGGGCTCCACCTCCTCGCTCCCCCCAAGGGACAGCCGGGGGCAAACCTACTCCTGCCACCAAGGCGAATCAAGGCACGCCCCTTGACGGTCTATCTCATGTTTGCTATATAGCACTCTTGAGATGCCTGACGAGGTGAAGCGCCCCAAGACCGCCGAGGCGCTCGAGCGTCTCCGCGAGCGGCTCGCGCGCGCGGAGGACGGCTGGTTCTTCGCCCAGATCGCCGAGCAGGTCGCCCAGCAGCGGCACGCCCGCGGCCTCTCCCAGGCAGAGCTCGCCGAGCTCTGCGGGACGACGCAGTCCGCCATCGCCCGGCTGGAGGCCGGTGGCCGCCCGCCCCGCATCGACACGCTCCTCCGCCTGGCGAACGCGCTCGACTGCGAGCTCCTCGTCGAGCTCCGACCGCGCACGAAACCGAGGAAGCGAGGTGAACGATGAGCGCCAAAGCTGTTACTGCCCGCGTCAGCGTCGAGGAGATCGAGACGACGAAGAGCGAGAAGCTCCTCGCAGCCGTCCTCGCGGTCTTTCTTCTCGTCGGCGGGCTGTGGGCGTACGCGCAGCTCGACGACTCGGCCCGTGCGAGCGTCGACCAACCGCAGGCCACAGCATCCGAGAGCGCGACAACCGCGCGTCTCTTCGACGCGGGCAACCGCCTCGCCGCAGCCCAGGAGCGCGAGCGGCAGGCGCTCGAGGAGCTGGCGCTGGCGCGCGAGGCCTACCGGACGGCGCTCGACGCCGACGCGCCGGCCGGGCCGCTCGAGCGCCGGTACGAGGCGGCGCAGGCGACCCGGGCGGAAGCCCAGGCAGCGCTGCGGGACGCGGAGGCCGCGGTCGCCTCAGCCGAGCCCGGAGCGCACGCCGCCGAATTGCGAATCGCCCGGGCACAGCAGGACGCGCGCCACCGCGCCGGGCTCCTGTCGTTCGCGCTCCGGTTCGCCTTCGTCGCGTTCGCGCTCGCCTCCGCCTGCGCGCTGCTCGCCCGGCTGCGGCGACGCAACTCGCGCTACCTCCCGCTCGCTCTCGCCGCCGTCGGGTTCGCGGCGCTGCTCGCGTTCGTGATGGCGGGCGACTACGCCACGGACTACGTGGATCCCCTCGACATGGGCCTGCTCATGCTCTCACTCCTCGGCATCGGGCTGACGGTCGTCTCCTTCGTCGCGCTCCAACGCTACCTCGCCCGCCGGGTCCCGCTGCGCCGGGTCCGCAAGGCCGAGTGCCCCTTCTGCGGCTACCCGATGCGTGGCACCGAGCACTGCGAGGGCTGCGGGCGCGACGTCGTCGCGGAGTGCGCGCGCTGCGCGGCTCCGCGGCGGGTGGGGGCGTTACACTGCGGCGCCTGCGGGCAGGCGTGAACGAACGGAGGGAGTCGTCATGAGCCGGCTGGTCGTGGGGTCGCTCCTCGTCGGAGGAGCCATGCTGGCAGCCGGCTGCGGAGGCGGCGGCGGCGGCGGCGGCGAGCGACTGTCCCTGGAGGAGCTCATCACCCAGGCGGACGCGATCTGCGCGAAGTACGAAGAGCAGCTCAACGCCCTCGAAACGCCGCAGTCGCTCGAGGACGTCGAGCGGCTCGCGGAAGAGGGCAAGCCGATCGTCGAGGAGGGCGTGAACGAGCTCAAGGCGCTCGAGCCGCCCGAGGACCTCGAGGACGAGTGGGACAAGCTGATGGAGCAGAACGACGCCAACGTCGCGCTGATCGACGAGCTCAGCGAGGCCGCCGCTTCCGGCGACCAGGCCCGCGTCCAGGAGGTCGCCGCCGAGGCTCAGCGGCAGGACGAGGAGACCGATCAGCTTGCCCGCGAGATCGGCCTCGAGGAGTGCAGTAACGACTGATCAGCGGCCGCTGAAGTGCGGCTCGCGCTTCTCGAGAAAGGCGGCGACCCCCTCGGCGAAGTCCTCCGTCTCGACCGCCGCCGCCTGGAGCTGCGCCTCCAGCTCGAGCTGCTCCTCCAGGCGCGTGCTCGCCGCTCGCTCGAAGAGGCGCTTCGTCATCGCGATCCCCTTCGTGGGAAGCAACGCCAGCCCGCGCGCCAGCTCCTGCGTGCGCGCGAGCGCGCCCTTGGCTTCCACGACCTCGGAGACGAGACCCCAGGCGTGCGCGTCGGGCGCGGAGAGGCGACGGCCCGTGCACATCCACTCGAACGCGCGGGCGTAGCCGAGCAGGCGCGGGACGAGCCAGGAGCCGCCCGTGTCGGGGACGAGCCCGACGTTGACGAAGGCGGGAACGAACGTGGCCGAGTCGGCAGCGACGCGGAGGTCACACGCGCAGGCAAGCGAAAGTCCGGCACCTGCGGCGGCGCCGTTGACCGCGGCGAGCACCGGCTTCTCCAGCCCGCGGAGGGCGAGGACGTGGCGGTTCCAACGCTCTCTGAGGAGCCCCGCGACGTCGAGGTCGCCCTCCCGTAGCTCCGAGAGATCCTGGCCGACGCAGAAGCCGCGCCCCGCGCCCGTGAGCACGACGGCGCGGACGTCGGGGGCACGCGCCTCCTTCAGCGCCGCGGCGAACGACACGTGCGTGGCGGAGTCGAAGGCGTTGAGCTTGTCCGGGCGGTTGAGCGTAAGCGTCAGCACCGCCCCGTCCCGCTGCGTCTCGACCTCCGCCATCGGTAGACCTCGCTCCGGTTGCTAGCTTGAGGACCGGTGCGAGATCTTACGTTCATCTCGACCGGCGAGGTCGCTGACGAGGAGGCGCTCGATGCGTACTCCCACGCCGTGATCGCGGTCGCCGAGCGGCTCTCGCCCTCGGTAGCGAATCTCCGGGTCTCGCGACGCCTGCGCGGCGGCCGAGTCGTGAGCGGCGGTGGGAGCGGCGTGGTCATCACTCCGGACGGCTTCATGCTCACCTCAGCGCACGTCGTGGCCGGCAGCGGCAAGGTCGAGGCGTCCTTCGTGGACGGGCGGGAGCTCAAGGCCGAGGTCGTCGGCGCCGACCCGCTCTCCGACCTGGCCGTCCTCCGCGGGGAGGGAACCGAGCTCGCCGCCGCCGAGCTCGGTGATGCGGAGGCGCTGCGCGTCGGACAGCTCGTCGTCGCGATCGGAAACCCGCTCGGGTTCGCAGGCTCGGTCACGGCCGGGGTCGTCTCCGCGCTCGGACGCGCCCTGCCCGTCCGCTCCCGTGCAGCCGGCCGCATCGTCGAGAACGTCATCCAGACCGACGCTGCGCTCAACCCCGGCAACTCGGGAGGCGCGCTCGCCGACGGCCGCGGCCGCGTCGTGGGGATCAACACCGCCGTGGCGGGCGTCGGGCTCGGGCTGGCCGTACCCATCAACGCCACGACGCGCACGATCGTGGGGGCGCTCATGCGCGAGGGCCGCTTCCGCCGTGCGTACCTCGGCATCGCCGGAGGCTCGCGGCCGCTCCCGCCGAGGCTCGCCCGAGAGCTCGGCCGCCACGACTGCGTCGAGGTCGTGGAGGTCGTCGACGGAAGCCCGGCCGCGCAGGCTGGGCTGCGGCCTGAGGACCTCATCGTCGAGCTGGACGCGACGCCCGTCGAGGGCGTGGACGACCTCCAGCGGCTGATGGCCGGCGAGCTGATCGGCGCGACGGTGAAGGCAACCGTCGTGCGCGAGGGGCGCATCCAGGACGTCGAGCTCGTCCCCGTCGAGCTCGAGGTCTAGACGTCTAGCTCGACCGGGCTGTGGTGCTCGCGCCGGGCGAGCTCGAGGACGACCTGCCCGACGAGAGCCCCGGCGAGCATCAGACCACGAGGAGCGGGTGCAGCGCGAAGCTCACCGGTACGAACACGAGCGCGACGGCCGCAGTGCCGAGCCGGAGCCAGAAGTCGAAATCGAGGAGCATCGGCGGAGTGGCGAGCTCGATGACGGCCATTCCGAGCATGCAGAGCGCCAGGCCGGCGCAGAAGACCCAGACGGTGTCGTCGTACTTCGCCTGGCCCCCCGACGAGAGGATCGCGACCTTGACGCCGATGCCGAGCGCGGCGATCCCCGAGTAGACGAGCCCTCCTCGGTCTCGAGCGTCCGCAGCCGCGGAGGCTCGAGGAAGCGCGCGAGGACGGCCACTACCTCCCCTCGAACTCGGGCTTGCGCTTTTCTGTGAAGGCGGTGAGGCCCTCGGACGCATCCTCGGAGGCGAAGGCGAGGTAGAGCAGCTTGCGCTCGAAGTCGAGCCCGGTCTCGAGCGTGGACTCGAAGGCCCGGTTGACGGCCTCCTTGGCGAGGCGCTGGGCGACCGGGCCCTTCGAGGCGATCGCGAGGGCGACGGCCTTCGCCTCCTCGAGCCAGGCCTCCCGCGCGACCACCCGCGCGACAAGGCCGGCCCGCTCGGCCTCGTGCGCGTCGAGGAACCGCCCGGTGAGGATCGCGTCCATGGCCTTCGCCTTGCCCACCGCGCGCGTGAGCCGCTGCGTCCCGCCCGCCCCCGGGATGATTCCCAGCCCCGTCTCCGGCTGCCCGAACTGCGCAGTCTCGGACGCGACGATGAGGTCGCAGGCCATGGCGACCTCGCAGCCGCCGCCGAGGCAATAGCCGGAGACGGCGGCGACGAGGGGCGTCCGCAGCTTGCGAATCGCGTCCCACCTCTCCGCGCGGCGGGCGTGATACATGTCCATCGCGGAGGCCCGGGCCATCTCCGCGATGTCGGCGCCCGCGGCGAAGGCCCGCTCGGAGCCGCCGAGAACGACACAACGGACCGCGTCGTCTCGGTCGAGCTGCTCGAGCGCGCCGACGAGCGCGACCATGACCTCGTCGTTCAGGGCGTTCATGACCTCCGGCCTGTTCAGGAGGACGATTGCGATCGGCTCGTCGCGCTCGACCAGGACGAGCCCGTCGCTCACTTTCGCTCCAGGAATTTGCGGACGGCCTCCTGGGGCTCCTCGGTCGCCATCGACAGTGCGAGCCAGTCGCGCGCGTGACCGATCGTCGAGTGCCAGGCGAGGTCGCGCCAGAAGTTGAGCTGCTGCTTCGTGTAGCGGACGGTCTGCGGGAGCTTGGCGGCGAGCTTCGCGACGAGCTCGTCCACCACGGCGTCGAGCTCGTCCGCCGAGACGACACGGTTGACGAGGCCCCACTGCTCCGCCTGCCGGGCAGAGATCTGCTCGCAGAGGAGGAGAATCTCCCGGGCGCGGCGGTCGCCGACCATGATCGGGAGCCACTGGGTCGCGCCGCCCGCCGGGACGGACCCGTGCTCGGGCCCGACGTGGCGGATGTAGGCCTCCTCGGCCATCACCGCGAGGTCGCAGGCCATCTGGAGCTCGTTCCCCCCACCGACACAGACGCCGTTGATGCGCGCGAGCGTCGGCTTGCCGAGCTCGCGCAGGCGGTCGTGTGCGTCCTTGAAGGCGCCGAACCACTTCCAGTACTCGCCGGGCCTGCCGACGTACTCCTCGCTCCACGACTTCAGGTCGGCGCCCACGCAGAACGCGCGCCCGGCGCCGGTGAGAACGACGACGCGGATCGAGTCGTCCCAGGAGGCGTCCTCGCATGCGCGGGCGAGCTCCCGCAGCATGCGGAAGTCGAACGCGTTCAGGACGTCCGGCCGGTTGAGCGTGATCGTCGCTCGGGGCGGGTCCTTCTCGTAGAGGATCTCCTCGAAGCCGAACTGGGCGGGGTCACGGGGCGTCGGCCGTTCCGGCTCGCTCACGAGACCTCCGCAAAGTGAACGTGGAAGGGAATGCCCATCGCCAGCGCGTCCTTCCCCGTGGCCATGAACTCCTCCGTGCGCGCGGCGGCCTTGAAGGCGTCCATGTCGGCGAACTCCCACTCCGCGTAGTGCTTGAATCTCGGCTCTCCGACCGGAGCTCCGAAGACCCTTCCACTTCGAAAAGTCCCGCCGGGGACTTTCCGACATGACTCGGCGTGCTGCTCGAAGCGCTCGGCATCGGGCTCCCGCTCGTAGAGCACGAACACCCTCACCATGGGCATCCTCCCTCGTCGATCGGCGCGAGGATGCTAGTGGGTTGCGCCGGCTGCCGCGACGAGCGACTCCTCGAGGAGCTCGAGACCGCGGGCGAGGTCGTCGTCGGAAATCACGAGAGGGACGAGGATCCGGATGACGTTGCCATAGAGGCCGCACGAGAGGAGGACGAGGCCGCGATCGCGCGCCGCCCCGGTCGTCTCCGCCGCGAGCCGAGCAGCAGGCGCCCTGGTCTCGCGGTCCTCGACGAGCTCGAGCGCCTGCATCGGGCCCAGGCCGCGCACCTCGCCGACCGCCTCCACCCGAGCGGCGATGCCTTCGAGGCCGGCGCGGATTCGCCGGCCTAGCTCCTCCGCGCGCGTGCGGAACGCGTCGCCGGTTACCTCGTCGAGGACGGCGAGCGCGGCGGCGCAGGCGAGCGGGTTCCCGCCGAAGGTGCCGCCGAGGCCGCCCGGCCCCACCGCGTCCACCACGTCAGGGGGCCCCGTGACGGCCGCGAGGGGAAGGCCGCCCCCGAGTGACTTGCCGGAGACGAGCAGATCGGGCTCGACGCCGTAGCGCTCGATCGCCCAGACGGGGCCCGTGCGGCCGACCCCTGACTGCACCTCGTCGTCCACGTAGAGGATCCCGTGGCGCTCGCAGATGTCCTTCAGGCGCGGCGGGAAGTCGTCGGGCATGGGGATGAAGCCGCCCTCGCCCTGCACAGGCTCGAGGACGACGCACGCGACCGCCTGGGGATCCACGTCCGCCTTGAAGAGCAGCTCGAGCTCGTGGATCGCGTCGTCGGTCGTCACCCCCCGGTATGGGTACGGCGCCGGGGCGCGGTAGACCTCGGGCGCAAACGGCCCGAAGCCCTGCTTGTAGGGGACGACCTTGCTGGTCATCGTCATGGTCAGGAGCGTGCGCCCGTGGAACGCGCGGTCGAAGGTGACAACCGCCGGTCGGCCGGTGGCGGCCCGGGCGATCTTGACCGCGTTCTCGACCGCCTCGGCCCCCGAGTTGAGGAGGATCGACTTCTGCTCTCCGCCGCGGCAGGGCGAGAGCTCGGCCAGCCGCCGGCAAACTTCCACGTACGGCTCGTACATGCCGACCATGAAGCACTGGTGCAGGTAGGCGTCAGCTTGCTCGTGGATCGCCGCCACGACGGCGGGAAGGCCATGGCCCGCGTTCTGGCAGCCGAGGCCGCCCGCGAAGTCGACGTACTCGCGGCCGTCGACGTCCCAGATGCGGGCGCCCTGCGCGCGGGCGACGACCAGCGGCGGAGTCGAGACGCCGCGGGCGACGTAGCGCTCGCGCGCCTCCACGATCCGTTGAGTCCCGCTCCGTTCCCGTAGCGCCATTGGGCGAGTCTAGTACGCGGGTATGCTCGCCGCCGTGTCGGCGAGCGGCGTTGCGATCTTCCTCTCACTCGTGGCCGGAGTCGCCGGCTCGATCCAGGTCGCGGTCAGCGGCGCCTTCGGGAAGCGAATCGGTGTGCTCGAAGCGACCGCGTTCGGCTCGCTCGGCGCCGCGCTGGTCGTCTGCACGGCGGTGCTCGTCGCACGGGGAGGCTTCGGCGGCGTCTTCGACGGGCTGCGGGAGCCGCCCTGGCTCTGGCTGAACGGGGCCATGGGCGCGATCGTGGTCACCACGATCACGTTCACGGCGCCGCGCATCGGGACCTTCGCCACGATCGGGCTTCTCATCGCCGGGCAGCTCGCGATGGGAGTGCTGATCGACGCGCTCGGCCTCTTCGGCCTCGAGCGAATCCCTTTCGGCTGGGAGCGGGCCGTCGGCCTCGTTCTCCTGGGCGCCGGCGCCCTGCTCGTGCTCGAGCGCTGAGACGGCTTGTGTTCCACGCGCACAAGCTCTCGGCGGCAGCGGTCGAGCGCCTCGAAGGCGGAAGGAGCTGCCCCGTCGGCTTGTGCCGGTGGAACACAAGCTTCGACCGGCGAGGAACTTCTCGGCGTCCAGGTCGGTCGTAGAAGTCGACGATGCCACGTCTCCTCGCCCTCGGTCTGATCGCCCTCTGGCTCTCCGCCTGCGGCGGCGGCGCAGGCGCGCCCGAGGACTCGGGGATTCGTGGCCGCGCTCTCCTCGGACCCACGTGCCCCGTCGTCACCGAGGACATGCCGTGCCCACCCGAGCCGTACGAGGCCGAGATCCGTGTCCTCGCCGCTGGGAGCAGCGAGGTTGTTGCAACCGTCCAATCGGGCAAAGACGGGCGCTTCGAGATACGGCTCGAGCCGGGCGACTACGTTCTCGAGGGCGTCTCACCCCCTGGGGCGTTCCCCCTCGCCAAGCCGGTGGACGTCACGGTACGGTCGCACGCCTTCGCGCGAGCCACCGTCGCCTTCGACACCGGCATCCGCGCCTAGTAGTGCCGAGAAGCTAGAGACCCCAGGGGTTGACGGGCTTCGCGCTCGTGGAGACGACGACGTTCTTCGTCTCCAGGTACATCTCGAGCGTCTCGAGCGCGAGTTCGCGGCCGAAGCCCGACTGCTTGTAGCCCCCGAAGGGCGTGCCGGGGAAGGCGCTGTACGGGTGGTTGATCCCGACCGTGCCGGATTGGATCTGGCGGGCGAGCCGGTGGCCGCGGGCGGGATCGCTCGTCCAGACGGTGGCCACGAGCCCGTACTTGACGTCGTTGGCGAGGCTGACCGCCTCGGCCTCGTCCTCGAAGGGAATGATCGCGACGACCGGCCCGAAGATCTCCTCCTGGGCGACGGCCATGCGGTTGTCGACCCTCGCCAGCACGGTGGGCGGGTAGAACGCTCCGTCGCCGGCGGCCGGCTCGCCGCCCGTCACGACCTCGGCCCCCTCTTCCCGGCCCGCAGCGACGAGGCCGTGGACCTTGTCTCGGTGTGCCGTCGAGATGAGCGAGCCCATCTGGGTCTCGGGATCGAGCGGGTCGCCGACCTTCAGGCGCCCGGCCGCGTCCGCGAACCGCGGGACGAACTCGTCGTAGACGCTCTGCTCGACGAGGACGCGCGAGCGCGCCTCGCAGCTCTGTCCGGCTGCGTAGTAGATCGCCCACACGGAGCTGGGGATCGCGTCCTCGAGG
>JBOHAJ010000315.1:0-3324 GCA_050697715.1 Gaiellaceae bacterium | reverse complement strand
ACGAGCGCTGGGACGGCGAGGGCTATCCGGACGGGCTCGCTGGAGCGGACATCCCCCTGGGCGCGCGCATCGTCACGGCCTGCGACGCGTACCAGGCGATGACCGAAGCGCGGCCCTACCGCCCGGCCCTCGAGCGGGGGCACGTGCTCCGAGAGCTCCACGGGAACACCGGCACGCAGTTCGATCCGGCTTGCGCGTCGGCGCTCCTCGCCGTCCTGAGGGAGCGCGAGCAGGTCGTGCCCTTGCATCGTCCGGAGCTCTAGACGCGCTGCTGGTCGGCGGGCTCGAGTGCGCTGGGCGGGGCGGGCGTCACGGTCCTCGGTCGGCGAGGTTCAGGCGCTCGAGGCGGAGCCCCCGCGGAGGCTTCCCCTCGAGCAACTCGGGCACCTCGAGGACAACGGCGTGCCAGCGCTCGCCCTCGAGCCCGATCGCGATCGTCGCGCGGCCCGCGACCTCGATCGTTCCCACGGCCTGCCCGTCCGCCCAGACGAGTGCGCTCGTCGCGGCCGGGGTACTCACATCGAGCCGCAGCTCGCCGCTCCCGAAGACCCAGAGGGGCCCCTGGCGCTCCTCCATCACGCGGTTCCGCCATCCCTCGCAGAGGATGGGACGCGCGCGGTCCGGCTCGGGCACTGGAGCCGCCGGCGCCGCTCCCGACCCGCGCGCCAGCAGCGTCACGGCCCCGTCTGCCGTTCGCGGGGAGAAGCCGTGTGCGAGGAGGCCCTGCCATCCGAACCAGGCGCCGGGGAGCCTCGCCTGCCGGTAGAGACCGCGGTGGAAGAGGACGTACTCGACGCCGAGCCGTCGCAGGTCCGACTCGTCCCCCGGCAACCAGACCCCGCAGGAGAGACGGTTCTCGCGGAAGAAGAAGTCGAACGCGGGCCGGGGAGCGAGGGTCGAGTAACCACCGAGTCGCTCGCGCGGAGCCTGGAGCGCGTAGCCGTCGTAGACGCTCCCGAAATGAATGCCGGGTTCGAAGAGGGGCAGCTCGAGGACCCGGCCGGGGGGTTCCGTCCGGAGGACCGAGTAGGCTCTGTTGTCATGATCGACAACGGAGGCATCGAGTGGGAGGACGGCCAGGTCGGCGGCCACCAGGGCGAGGAGCGCCGCGCCTGCCGCGGCCGCGCGCCTCCCGGCAAGCGCGACTGCACGCGCGACCGCCACGCCCGCGAGTGCCGCGAGGGCCAGTTCGGCGACGGGGAGCAGCCGCCCGGGCACGCGCGGATAGCGGAGCGGGGGCAGCGCATGCCACAGCCATGAATAGACCGGAAGGTGCGTCCCGAGGGCGAGGAGGGGAGGAACGGCGGCCGCGATCCCGAGCAGGACGGCCAGACCGCGGCGGTCCGCTCGCCAGAGCACGACGAGCCCCGCTGCGGCCAGCAAGGGCGTGAGCCAGCCGAGGTAGACGAAGTCCTCGAGTCCGTCGAGCTGCCAGCGACTGAGCAAGTCGAGCGGCTCGGCCGAGAACTCGCCCACCTCCTCCAGCGAGCGTCCGTCCTCCTCGACCGAGCCCGCGATGAGCGTGTAGCGGATGGCGAGCCCGAGGCCTGCGGTCGCAAGAGCGCCTACGGCCGCCCAGAGCGCCGGGATGCGGGCGAAGCGGACAGCCGCGTACGCGAGGATCAGCGGGACCGCTCCGAGGGCGAGGTGTACCTGCCCCGAGAGCGGGACGGAGACGAGCGCGACCGCCGCCAGGGCGCCCCACGCGTGTGCCGCGCGGCGTGTCTCGGCCGCGCGGGCCCGCTCGAGCGCAAGGAGCGCGAGCGGGAGCAGGACCGCGATCCAGCCGAGCAGGTGCACGCCGCTCTGCGCGAGACGGTACGGGGCGAGGGCGAACGCGAGACCGCCCACCGCTGCGCCGGCGGTCGCCACCCCGAGCGCGCGCAGCCAGCCGTAGGTGAGGAGCCCGGCCGCGACCGCAACCGCGAGGAGGAGCACGTTCCAGGCGACGACGGACCCGAAAGCTGCCTCGAGCGGCCAGAACGCGAGCGCGAACGGCCAGGCGCCGAGTACCGTCTGCGGCTCGACGAGCGGCTGGAAGCTGTATGGATCGACCCACGGCGCGTCCCCGCGGGAGAGCTGGTGGCCGACGAGCCAGAAGCGGTAGACGGCCTGGAGGTGATCTCCGGCGGCAGTCTCCCCGTGCCCCTCGCCGCCGTCCGCCATGTACGCGGAGCCGAACGAAGCCACCGCGGGCCACGTCGCCCCAACCGCCGCCGCGGTGTAGAGCGCTACGAGGGGGAACGGGCCGCTGAGAGCAGCGCGTCGAAGTCGGGCACCTCCGAGGACTCGTACCGCCATGCCCCGCGGATCATGCCGTCTCCGCTCACCAGGAAGGCGCTCCGGCGGGCGACTTCCTCGAGGCCCCGATACCTGAAGCCGATCCCGAGCCCGCGCACGGCCTCCGCGTTCCAGTCGGAGAGCAGCCGCACGCCGCCGAGGTCGAGGGCCTGCGCCCAGGCGACGTGGGACCACGGGCTGTCGCGGGATACCCCGTACGGCGTCACGCCGGCTTCCTCGAACGCCCGTCTCCTGTCACGCAGGAGAAGCATCTCGTCCGTTCAGGTGCTCGACCAGTCGAAGAGGTAGAAGAGCAGGAGGAGCGGGCCCTCGGCTGCGAGCTCGTGGAGCGTGACGGCCTCGGAGGTGGACCTCCAGACGCGCGCGTCGGGAACCGGGTCGCCGGGGGAGATCACGCGGTGACGGGGACAGCCGCCTCGGTCGCGTCCGAGAGCTCCCGTGTCACCTCGACGATGTCCCGGTTCGCGTTGAAGACGCGCAGCTGGCGATCGGCTCCGTTTCCGCGCGCGAGGATGGCCTGGATGCCCTCGAGCTCGCGCTCGGAGCCGAGCTCGCGTGCGTGCGGCTCGAGCTCGCGGAGCATGCGGCGGATGAGCTGGGCGACGGGCACGCGGTTTCGCCTCCCCGTCGCCAGGTCCATCACCGGCGCCTCAAGCCCGTAGCGCGCGGCGAGCCACTTGTTCTCGGTGGTGAGGATGCGGTGGTAGCTCGGGAGCTCTCGCCCCGCCGTATGCCGCTCCGCGTAGTACTTGACCAGGGCTTGCACGTAGGCGGCGAGCGCGACGGTCTCCTCGACCCGCGTGATCGCGTCCATCACGCGCACCTCGACCGTGCCGAAGCGCGGGTGGGGCCGGATGTCCCACCAGATGTGCGTGTAGTCGGCGATGACGCCGGTCTTCTCGAGCTGGCCGACGACCTCCGCGTAGTCGGCGTAGTCGCCGAACCGCGGCGGTGGGCCCGACCGGGGGAAGGCGGCGAAGACCATCTGCCGGCTCGAGGCGAGGCCAGTGGCTTCTCCACGCC
>JBOHAJ010000314.1:0-4678 GCA_050697715.1 Gaiellaceae bacterium | reverse complement strand
GTCCACCTGATCACGCGTGCGCAGGGCGGGCTCCACGACTACCAGGCGTTCCTGCACGAGGCCGGTCACGCGCTCCACTATGCGGGCTGCGACCCGAGCCTGCCGTACACGTTCCGGCGCCTCTCGCGCGACCACGCGCTGACGGAGATCTACTCGTTCCTCGTCGAGTCGATCACGCGCGAGCCGGGCTGGCACGCGCGCCACTTCGGCCTCTCCGAGGAGGACGACGCCGAGCGCGCCGAGGCCGCCCGCTTCCTGGAGGTGCTGCTCTTCCGCCGCTACACGGCGAAGCTCCACTACGAGCTCGAGCTCTGGAGCGACTTCGAGCACGCTTCCGACCACGCGCAGGCGTTCGCCGAGAACCAGCGCCGTGCGATCGGGATCCGCTACCGGCCGGACGGGTACCTGGCCGACATGGACGGTGACTTCTACTCGGCGGACTACCTCCGCGCCTGGATCCGGACGGCGCAGCTCCGGGCGCACCTGCGCACGACGGTCGGCACCGACTGGTGGGAGCGGCCGGAGACCGGCGAGCTTCTGAGCGGCCTGTTCGCGGAGGGAACGCGCCCCACGAGCGAAGAGATCGCCGCGCGCATCGGCTACCGGCCGCTCGACACGGAGCCGCTGCTCGAGGAGCTCGTCACCGCCTGAAGCGGGTTCTTAGTAGGAGCGCCGCCCGCCGAGGAACGCGACCGTCGCGACCGCGAACCCGGCGAAGGACGCCGCGAGGCCGACGACAACGGCCTTCGTGCTCATCTCGCGCCTCATGCTCATCTCATCGGCACGAAGCGGCCGGGAGGTGACAGGCGCTTCAGAGGTAGGTGGCGTGCCGCGAGCTGCGCAGGACGGCCACCTGCCACGTTCTGAGCCGCTCGCCCATGCTCTTCGGGAGCATGAGGTTCTCCGCCTCGTCTGAGTGAGGGAGGCCGCACGCGTGCCCGAGCTCGTGGGCGAGGACGCGGAGAGTCCGCCCCTCGAACGCGCGCTTGTCGACGGTGACGTAGTCGACGAGGGGGCCGAGCGAGCAGCCCGCCTTGCCGAGGACGTCGCGGACGACGAACGCCGTGATGGGCGCCGCCGAGCCGGTCAGCGTGCCGCGCGTCGTGCGCGCGTGGTGGCGACGGAAGAACGCCCCACCGGGGCCGAAGTCGGCTTGCCAGGAGCCCTCCGCGCAGGGTGAGTCGAGCGATTCCTTCGGCGCGCTCTCCTCCAGCGTCTCGATCCAGCGCCCGTTCGCGGGGAGGAGCTCGACTGCACACCGCTCCCGGAGGACGCGCTTCGCCTCGTCGAGCGCCGGGTGCACGTCCGCCTCGGTGGCAACCGGGGCTCCGTTCTCGTCCCGGAGGATGGCGATTCGCACCCGCAGCTTCTTCGGTCGTCGGGCGCCCGCGAACGTGCCTGCGATCTCCGGCGCGGCGACGACGCGGTTGACCGCCTCCTTGAGGACGTTCGCGGCCTCGTTGAGGCCGGCCGCAAAGGCAAGCGGGAGCATCGGGCGCCCCGAGCATACTCCCCGCAGACGGGGGTTACACTTGCTCCATGGCGCAAGCGCCGGCTCTCCCGCGCGGGTTCGAGCTCCCGCTCGAGCCGCGGCTCCCGCGCATCGGCTCCGTCGACCAGGTGGCAGTCGAGGAGCGCGCCACCGCGCTCTCCCGCCGCTCGATCAAGCGCGAGTCGAAGCTTTTCGCCCTCGACCTCGCGGTGCGGATGATGGACCTGACGACCCTCGAGGGCGCCGATACGCCCGGCAAGATTGCCGCCCTCTGCTCGAAGGCGCTCCGGCCGGACCCGGTCGACCTCACGATCCCTCCGGTCGCGGCCGTCTGCGTGTACCCGAACCTCGTCCCGCACGCCCTCAAGCGGCTCGCCGGCAGCGAGGTGAAGGTCGCGTCGGTGGCGACCGCGTTCCCCTCCGGCCAGGTGCCGGTCGACCTCAAGGTGAAGGAAGCGGCGCGGGCCGCGGAGATTGGGGCGCACGAGATCGACATGGTCATCGGCCGGGGCGCGTTCCTCTCCGGCGACTACGCCACCGTCTACGACGAGGTGCGGCGCGTGAAGGAGGCGGTCGGCGACGCGCACCTGAAGGTAATTCTCGAGACGGGCGAGCTGGGCACCTACGACAACGTGCGCCGCGCGAGCCTGCTCGCGATCGCAGGCGGGGCGGACTTCGTCAAGACCTCGACCGGCAAGATCCAGCCCGCCGCAACGCTTCCGGTCACGCTCGTCATGCTCGAGGCGATTCGCGACGTCTACGAGGAGACCGGGCGCAAGATCGGGATGAAGCCGGCCGGCGGCATCCGCCACGCGAAGCAGGCGGTTCAGTACCTCGTGCTCCTGCACGAGACGCTCGGCCCCGAGTGGCTGACGCCTGACCTCTTCCGCTTCGGCGCCTCCTCGCTCCTGAACGACGTCCTCATGCAGATCCGGAAAGAGAGGACGGGGCGCTACCAGAATCCCGACTACTTCACGATCGACTGAGCCTCAGGACGAACTGGTGCGTCTCGCGCGAGACCAGCTCGCAGCCGCCTGAGGCGACGAACTCGTCCACGGCGCGGGTGACGCCGTCCTCCCACCAGCCGGCGACGCCGTAGTCATCGCCGGCGATGAGGCCACCGCTCCTCACCTTGGGAGCGAAGAGCTCGAGGTCGCGGCGCACGAACTGGTAGAGGTGGTTTCCGTCCACGTAGACCCAGTCGAAGTACCCGTCCGGGAAGCGAGAGGCCGCCTCCGCCGACAGGCAGCGGTGCACCTCGACGACGCCCGAAGCGATTGGGCGCGTGAAGCGGCGCAGCACGTCCTCGTAGAGCTCGTCCATCGCCGTCTGGTCGAGCGCGACCTTGCCTCCGTATCGGGCCTCGCGATAGGGCTCGCCGCCCATGAACGCCCATGGGTCGACGAGGTGCAGGCGGGCGGGCCGCACGACGCGCAGGATCCGGGCCGAGAAGTCGCCCTTCCAGACACCGATCTCCGCGCCGACAGAGCCCTGCGGCAGCATCCGAAGGAGGAACATGCGTGGCTCGCGCCGTAGACCCCGCACGATGCCCGGACGGTACGACCGCGGCCGGACGCCGGCAAGGGGGGCGATACCATAGAAGTGAGGCAGCCACCGCTTTGACCGACGTCCAGAAACGCCGGGACCGCGCGCCGGTCCCCTCCGCCTTCGAGTATGCGAGCGCGCCCGAGTCGCGCGAGATCGTTCGGCTCGAGGAGCGCTACGGGCTCTTTGTCGGCGGCGAGTGGATGGAGCCGCGCTCGGGGGAGTTCCAGACCAGCGTCAGCCCCGCGAGCGAAGAGCCGCTCGCCGAGGTCGCCTTCGCCGGCCCGGAGGACGTGAGCCTCGCCGTCGAGGCGGCGCGCGACGCCTTCGAGAACGGCTGGTCCAACCTCGCGCCGAGCGAGCGCGCCAAGTACCTCTTCCGCATCGCCCGCATCCTCCAGGAGCGCTCGCGCGAGTTCGCGGTGCTCGAGTCGCTGGACGGCGGCAAGCCGATCCGCGAGTCACGCGACGTCGACCTCCCGCTCGCCGCGGCGCATTTCTTCTACTACGCCGGCTGGGCGGACAAGCTCGAGTACGCCTTCCCGAACCGCAGCCCGCGACCAGTTGGCGTCGCCGGTCAGGTCATCCCCTGGAACTTCCCGCTGCTGATGCTTGCGTGGAAGGTCGCCCCGGCGCTGGCGGCGGGCAACACCGTCGTCCTGAAGCCTGCCGAGACGACGCCGCTGACGGCGCTCCTCTTCTGCGACGTCCTCCGCCAGGCCGAAGTGCCGCCCGGAGTCGTCAACATCCTCACGGGGGACGGACGTGCAGGCGCGGAGATCGTCAAGCACCCGGACGTGGACAAGATCGCCTTCACGGGCTCGACCGAGGTCGGCAAGGAGATCCAGAGGGCCGTCGCCGGCACGGGCAAGAAGCTGACGCTCGAGCTGGGCGGCAAGGCCGCGAACATCATCTTCGACGACGCGCCGCTGGACCAGGCGATGGAGGGGATCATCAACGGCATCTACTTCAACCAGGGTCACGTCTGCTGCGCCGGCTCCCGGCTCCTCGTGCAAGAGTCCATCTACGAACAGGCGATCCACAAGCTGAAGAGGCGGATGGGCACGCTGCGCGTCGGCGATCCCCTGGACAAGAACACGGACGTCGGCGCCATCAACTCGAAGCAGCAGCTCGAGAGGATCGAGGAGCTCGTGGCGAGTGGGGAGGAGGAGGGAGCCGAGATCTACCAGCCGCCGTGCCGCCTCCCCGAGAAGGGCTGGTTCTTCCCGCCCACGGTCTTCACGAATGTGGCCCAGAGCTACCGGATCGCGCAGGAGGAGATCTTCGGACCGGTGCTCTCCGTGCTCACCTTCCGGACGCCGGACGAGGCGGTCGAGAAGGCGAACAACACGCCCTACGGCCTCTCGGCAGGCGTCTGGACGGAGAAGGGCTCGCGCATCCTCTCCATGGCAGGGCGTCTACGCGCAGGCGTGATCTGGGCGAACACGTACAACCGCTTCGACCCGGCCGCTCCCTTCGGCGGCTACAAAGAGTCCGGCTTCGGCCGCGAGGGCGGCCTGCACGGCCTCGGGCCATACCTGGAGTTCGAGTGAGCGAGCGGCGACTCCCGGGGCCGCCGCGAGCCTCCCTCCGCTTCGAGCGTATCGGCCCAGAGCTCGCAGGTGGCGCGCGGAATGGAGC
>JBOHAJ010000313.1:0-8415 GCA_050697715.1 Gaiellaceae bacterium | reverse complement strand
GCGCCGGCGTGATCGAGGTGAATGTGAGTCAGCAGGAGGTGGCGGAGGTCGCCGACTGCGAGTCCGTGCGCCGCAAGACCGGCGCGCAACGCCTCGAGACAGCTCGCCGGCCCGCAGTCCACGAGCGCTGGCTCGTCCCCTTCGAGGAGGTACGAGCCGATGACCCGCTCTCGGCCGAGGTGACGCAGGTCGAGGACGTCCCCGCCGGGCACGCCTCCAGGCTACTCGACCGTGAGCGTCCCGTTCATGGTCTCGCGATGGTTTCCGACGGCGCAGTAGAACTCGTATTCGCCGGCTTCGAGCGTGAGCGTGAGGGTCGTGTCCGACCCGGTGATCGTTTCGCTCACCTCTTCGACGCCGTTGCCCTCCACCTCGACGTTGTGGGGGATCGAAGACTCGTTCGTGAGATGGATCGTCACCTCGCCGGCGGGAGCCGTGAGCTCACTCGTGTCGAACTCGAGGGCGCCGCCCGGGTCGGCGGCGAGCTCCAGCGTGGTGCCGCCGCCCCCGCCGCCGTCGGTCGCGGCCGGCTCTTCCGCCTCTTCGTCGTCGCCTCCGCCGCACGCGGCCACGCCGAGCGCGACGGCAAGGACGGCGAGCAGGAGCACGAGAACGCGTCGTGTCATGGAGTTCCTCCCTGTCGGTGCGGTTTCGCAGTCTACGTACGGTGAGCGCCGCCGATTGGATGAGGAGAGCCGCTGCGAGGAGGGCGCCCCACTCCGGAGATGCGTCCGGCCGGATCATGCCTGGAAGTCTCGCGTCGGTCGTCCCGCGCTTCACGAGCTGCTCGAGCCAGAAGTCCTCCAGCGCGTTGGCGAGCCCGTAGACGAGCATCAGCGCGACGTAGAACCCGAGCGCAAGCCGCAGCCGCGATCCGCGCACGAGTGGCACGGCACGTGAGAGCAGGAGCGCCGTGAGCGCGAGCAGCGTCCCGTCCAGGCCGTGGTGGTGGCCGAGGTGGACAGCGATCAGGTCGGGATGACCGGGCTCGGGGCGCGGCTCGCCGCCCATGAGGAAGCCGAGCCCCGGTGCATCGTCGGCGGAGAAGCCTAGGTCGGCCGCGAGCCACGGGACGGCGGCGAGCAGGAGCACGACTGCGAGCGCCGCGCGCACCGCATCCCACGGGCCGAGAGGAGCCGAGCGGCCGAGACCGCCGCGGACGAGCGCGACGACCATGAGGCCGAGGGCAAGGAGAACTCCGACGCCGGCGAGCGCATTCACGGGCTTTGCGTCGAGGTCGGACTGCTCGACGACGCCGGGCCAGACGACGCTGGCGCAAAGGAGCGCGGCGGCGAAGGTGACTCCACGCTCCGCGGGGGAGGCCGGCCGGTCGGCGACGAGCCCGAGCACGGCGACGGCGGCGAGAGCCGTCGGATAGCCGAGGAAGACGAGCGCCCGCCCGGCACCGCCCGCGAGGCCGTCCTCGTCCACGTTGTAGAGCTCGGCGGGCGGGAGGCGGGCGTAGGTGACGAGGACCATGAGCGCCGCGACGCCGAAGAGCGTCCAAACGACGGGAGCCTCCGCCAGGCCGGGCCCGCGCTCATCGTCCTTCTCCACCTGCGGCCCAGACTAGTGCCACTCAGATGCCAACGTGTCGCCTTTAGTCGAATCCCCCTTCTCAGGGAGGGGCGGCCACCTGAAGCCAGGTTGAATTCGGTCTGGCCCGGGCGCCGGGCCGCTTTCCGATCCGGGAGGATTGCGGCAGGTGGAGACTGTGAGAAACACGAGCGACGCGATGCCGGCGGAGGCCCCTGCCGCGCTGCTCGACTCCTACCGCCGACTGGCGGACGTCTTCCACGAGGTGCTCTCCGAGCAGCGCCTCGACACGCTCCTGGACCGGATCGCGGACACGCTCGCCGAGCTCCTCCCCTACGACGCGCTCACGATCTACCAAGCGGACGAGGCCCAGCGAGAGCTGGTCCCGCTCATGTCGCGGGACCGGTGGGCGGACGAGATCATGAACGACCGGCCGCGCTACGGGGAGGGCATCACCGGGTGGGCCGTCGAGCACCGCGAGCCGCAGCTCGTGAACCTGGCCCACCTCGACCCCAGGCTCCAGGTGGTGCCCGGAACGCCCGAGGACGAGCAGGAGGCGCTCATCTCCGTCCCCCTCGTCGCCCGGGACGCGATCAAGGGCGCACTCAACGTCTACCGGCTGGGCGAGCTGGCCCACTTCGGCGAGGAGGAGTTCGAGCTGGCGAAGCGCTTCGGCGACGCGGCCGCGCTCGCGCTCGACAACGCGCAGACCCGCGCCGTCCTCGAGCTCCAGGCCCAGACCGATTCGCTCACCGGCCTCTACAACCACCGGTACTTCCACGAGCGCCTGCGCGCCGAGCTCAACCGGGTGAGCAGAACGCACGACTCGATCGCGGTGCTCATGCTCGACATCGACGACTTCAAGCGGGTGAACGACGTGCACGGGCACGGCGCGGGCGACCAGGTGCTCGCCGCGCTCGCGGGCACGCTCCGCTCGCTCCTCCGCGCGTCCGACGTGGTCTGCCGGCTCGGCGGCGAGGAGTTCGGGATCATCATGGCTTCCTGCGACGCGGGCGACGTCCTGGGGCTGGCGCGTCGCATCGTCGACCGGCTCGCCGAGACCGAGTTCGAGCCGGCCGCGTCCCTCACCGTCTCGATCGGCATCGCGCAGGGCCCACAGCACGGGATGAACCCGCGGGAGCTCGTGGCGTGCGCGGAGGCGGCGATGATGACCGCGAAGGCGCGGGGCAAGAACGGAAGCGTCCTCTTCGAGGAGGGGACGATGGAGCGGCCCGCCGACGCGGGCTCCTCTCGCGACGAGGTGCGCTCGATCGCCCACCTGAAGATGCTCCAGAGCCTCGCCGGCAAGCTCAACCGTCTAAACGACGTCCGCCAGATCGGGCAGGCGATCGTCAACGAGCTACGGCTCCTGATCGACTACCACAACTGCCGCCTCTATCTTCGCGAGGGCGACGATCTCATCCCCGTCGCCTTCAAGGGCGACCTCGGCGCCTACGGCGAGGAGAACGTGGACAACCTCTGGTGCAAGGTCGGCGAGGGGTTCACGGGCCGCGTGGCCGAGACGGGCAGGCCGCTCCTCCTCGCAAACGCGCTCGACTGCGAGTTCGCCGTCACGATCCCGGGTACCGTCGACATCGACGAGTCCGTGGTCGCCGTTCCGCTCAAGTACGGCGCGCGCGTCATCGGAGTCGTCGTCCTCTCCAAGCTCGGTATCGGCCAGTTCGACGAGGACGACGTCCGGCTGCTCGAGGTGCTCGCCGGGCACGCGTCCGTCGCAGTCGAGAACGCCCGCCTCTACGAGGCGGAGCGCCTGGAGGCCGAGAACGCCAAGGACCTGCTCGAGATCGCGAACGCTCTGCTCGAGTTCGGCCGGCGGCTCGCGGCCGCCGACGGCCTCGACGAGGTGCTCGCCCGCACGGTCGAGCTCTCGGCGACGATCGTCGGCGCCCACCGCGCCTCCGTCTGGCTCCAGGACACGGACGGCGGCGAGCTCACCGCTCGCGCCCTCTACGGCTACAGCCCCGAGGAAAGCGGGCGCATGCGAGCGCGGAGCCTCCCCGACGCGGTCGGTCGGGTCTTTCTCGACACGGGCGAGGCGTTCGAGCTCGGGCCCGACGAGTCGCAGGCGATCGAAGGAACGTGGGAGGTCGCAGGCCGTGCGTCCGTGGCCGTCGCGCCGCTCTCGCTCGACGCCGGGCGACTCGGTTGCATCGCCGTGGCGACCGGGTCGGGTGAGCCTGAGCTCTCCGAGCGCAAGCTTCGCCTCCTGGCGGGCATCGCCCACCAGGTGAAGCTCGCCGTCGCCAACGCGAGCAGCTTCGAGAGCCTCGAACAGACCTTCCTCTCCACCGTCGAGGCTCTCGCGAACGCCCTCGAGGCGAACGACGCGTACACCTCCTCGCACGCCCGCTGGATCACCGACATGTCCCTCCGCGTCGGTCGGGAGCTCGGTCTCGACGCGAAGACGCTCAAGCGGCTGGAGCTCGGCGCCCTCTTCCACGACATCGGCAAGATCGGAGTCCCTTCGTCCATTCTCTCCAAGCCCGGCCCGCTCACGGAGGAGGAGCGGGGGGTCGTCCAGCTCCACCCCGAGCTCGGCGCCCGCATCCTGGCTCCCATCGAGCGCCTCGAGGACGTGTGCGAGATCGTCCGCCGCTGTCACGAGCACTTCGACGGTAGCGGCTACCCCGGCGGCTTCGCTGGCGAGGGCATCCCGATCGAGTCCCGGGTCATCCTCGTGTGCGACGCGTTCCACGCGATGACGACGGACCGGCCCTACCGCAAGCGCCTCCCGGTGCTGGAGGCCTACCGGCGTCTCCAGGAGGCGGCCGGGTCGCAGTTCGACCAGCGCGTCGTCGAGGCGTTCCTCCGCCTCGAGACGACCGCGCCGGCCGAGGAAGCGGCCTAGATTCAACCAGCTAGACCTCGACCCGCTCGAGCTCGAAGACGAGCTCGAGGCCGTCCAGCTCGTCCCACTGCTCGCCCGTCTGCTCGAAGCCGAGCTTGTGCACGATCGCGAGCGAGGGCGCGTTCTCGGGGGCGACGGAGGCGATGAACCGGCGGATGTCGTGCTCCGTGGTCGCCCAGTCCATGAGGGCCTCGGCGACCTCGGTGGCGTATCCGCGACCGCGGTGGTCGGGAAAGACCGTGTACCCGAGCTCGACTGCGTCGGCGCGACCTGTCGCGTTCGTTCCCGGCGGCCCGTGAAAGCCGGCGTGCCCGACCATCGGCCGCCCGGCGCGCCGCAGCGTCACCGCCCGCACGAGCCATTCCTGCACGGCTGGGTCCTCACGCATCTGCCGCAGGCGAAGGCCGAGGAACCCCAGGTCGTCCTCGGCGGGCCACCCGTCCGGGAGCTCGATTCCCGCGAGGCCCGCCGCCTCCTCCCGCCGCCCGTCGAGAAGCGCCTCGACGAACGGCGGCGACATCGAGACCAGCTCGAGCCGCCGAGTCGTGATCGTGCTCAGAGCTGCACGCGCTCGATCCCGACCCGCCCGGTCGGACGGTCGCGTGCGTCCCGCTCGGCAGTCGAGATGCGGTCGACGACGTCCATCCCCGCGGTCACGTGCCCGAAGACGGTGTGCTTCCCGTCGAGCCAAGGGCAAGCCTCCGCCGTGACGATGAAGAACTGGCTGCCGTTCGTGTCCGGGCCGCTGTTCGCCATCGCGAGCGCGCCGCGCACGACGTGACGGTCGTTCGGCTCGTCCTCGAACTCGTAGCCGGGCCCGCCCGTCCCGTCGCCGCGGGGGCACCCGCCCTGGACCATGAAGTCCGGGATCACGCGATGGAACGCGAGTCCGTCGTAGAAGCCCTCGCCCGACAGCCGAACGAAGTTCTCGACCGTCTTCGGGGCGTCCTCGGCGAAGAGCTCGAGCTCGATCTCGCCGTGTGTAGTGTGGAGCGTGGCGTTGGTCATGCGGGCACGGTAGCCGATGAAGGAGGGCCGCCTCCGGTACGCGATCTCGCTGCCCGAGCGGGCGGCGCGGGCCGCGGCGGCCATGCTGGGCGGGACGCTGCACGAGACCGCCCAGGTCCTCCTCCCCCGCTTTGTCCGCCGCTCGCGCTTCTACGAGGCGACGGCGAAGAACGCGCTGCGCATCGCGATCGAGGCGGTCGGCGGGGTCGAGCCGGCCGTCCGCGAGACGGAAGCTCCCCCCGCCGGAGAGGTGCTGAAGCGCAAGGCGGCGGGCAACGTCGTCGAGATCGGCACGGTCGCCGCCTTCGGCTTCTCCCCGCTCTGGCTCCTCGCGGCGGCCTCCGACGTCCTGCACGGCTCGCGGGTCTACTTGGAGGCGCTCGTGACCGAGCTGAAGCGCGCGCGCGTCCTCTCGGAAGAGACCGAGGTCACGACGGTCGACGACCTCCTCGAGGCGCTCGAGTCCGCCTCCGGGCGCACGGCCGGCCTCCTCGACGTGCCGCCGCTCGAGCTGGCAGGGCTCCGCTCCTCGCTCGCCGAGCTGCGCGACGACGCGGAAGGCCTCCCCGGCACCGACGAGCTCGCCGGGCTCTTTCGCGGACTCCGCCGGACCGCGGAGGCGGAGCGCCGGCCGTTGCTAGAGGTCTCCGCCGGCATGGGCCTCGCCTTCCTGCTCTCCGCCCGGAACGTCGCGCGCGAGCACCTGGCCGTGCCCTACCGGGAGGATTGGCAGCTACTTCGCCGAGAGGGCTTCGCAGCCTACGCGCGCCGTGTCGCGGCGCCGTACGGACGCGCCGTCGCGGGCCATTTCGACCCGGAGCGAAGCACCTGGACCGACCGAGTGCTCGCCCGCGTCCGACGGCGCCGTTGATCGAGCTCCGTCCGTCGCGTTTCGCGGCTACATTCAGAGCGTGGCCCACTGCCCCAACTGCGGCGCGAACGTGCCGCAACGCGCGCGGTTCTGTCCGCGCTGCGGCGCGCCGCAGCGGGAGGTCGGGGGCTTCGCCTCGCCCGCCCAGGACGTCTGCGAGATCCGCTGGTGGCACGGCTACCTCAAGGCGGAGTTCTACGCGCTCGCGGTGGGCGAGGACGGGCAGGAGTCCGAGATCGCACGCTCCCCGCAGTTCTTCTCGCGCCGCGGCAACCCGCCGACCGGCGACCACGAGAAGGCGACGGCCGCGCACGAAAAGTTGGTCGCACGGCTGACCGCCGCCGGCTGGGAGCCGCTCGGGAAAGCCGTGCCGTGGTACGCGCAACGCTTCCGCCGCCCCGCGTCGGGGCTTCGTGTGCTGGCGCGGGACGAGGACACCGGGAGCCCGGAGAGCGAGGAGAGCTCGAACCGGCACTAGTGCCCCTCCAGGCAATACACGCCTGTTCCTGACCCGCGATCACACGGCGCCACAGTCCACCCTCTTCCTTGCCAAGGCTGTCTAGCCTTGGCGGCGGACGAGTGCGGCCTCTGGCTTGGTGCTCGCGACCCAGAAACGGGGCAGCATTACCTGCAGGGGCACCAGCACGCGGCGCCCGTAGCAATTCCCCGAAATCCTCCTATTGTTGGGAGAAGAGGGCCCGCTCGCTGCGGCCAAGTGAGGGGAGGGCGGATGCCGTCGTTCGACGGGAGTGTGACGTGGATAGCTGTTGGCGCGTTCGCGCTCGCTGCGCTCGTCGTCATCGTCCTCGGCGCGCTCCTCCTGCGGCGGCGGCGCAACGCGCCGACCGAGAGACAAAGGGCCGGACCGGTGCTCGCCGACCTCACCCGCGCGTTCGAGCGCGCGAAGGAGGAGACCAGGGAGGCGCAGGCCGAGCTCCGGTGGCTCAGGCGCTGCTCCGAGATCGGCGCCACCGTGGACCTCGAGGGCGTCCTCCAGGGCGGCCTCGAGGCCGCCACGCGGCTGGCCAACGCGGCCGCCGCGATGATCGTGCTCACGCGCTCGGACGCGGAGCCTCTTGTCGCCACCTTCGGGCTCTCCGCGGAGGAGTCCTCGCGCGAGCTCGTCGGCCTCCCCCCCGAGAGCGGCCACGCGCGCGCGGTCACGCTCGGCTACCGCTACACGGAGGACGAGATCGACTTCGACGCGTTCCGCCTACGGAGCGGCCTCGCCGTGCCCCTCCTCGAGGAGGGTGAGCCAATCGGCACGCTCGCCATCTTCTGGCGGCGCGTCGAGCGCGAGGCGTCCGAGGAGGAGCTCCAGCGGCTCGAGGCGCTCGCGCGCGCGCTCGTCGCCGCGCTTCGCAACGCCTTCCAGTTCGACGACGTCCGGCGCGGGCTCGAGATCGACCCACTCACCGGGCTCGGCACGGAGCGCGCTCTGCGCAGGGCGCTCGACCGCGAGACCGCGCGGGCGCGCCGCTACGAGCGGCGCCTGAGCCTGCTTCTCTTCCGCGCCGGGGCTCCGACGACGGAGCTCCTCACCCCCGTGGGCGAGCGGCTTCCTCCGCTCCTCCGGAGCTCGGACATCGCCTGCCACGCACGGAACGGGGCCTTCGCGGTCGTCCTCCCCGAGTCGGCGCTCGCGGACGCCGAGCGGCTCTTCCGCCGCCTCCAGATCGCCGTCGGCTCGCAGCTCCAGGACGGCGACGGGAGCGCCCGCCTCGTGGCGGGGATCGCCGAGCTCCGCCCCGAGGACGACGCGGTCGTGCTGCTCCGGCGAGCCGAGAGCGCGCTCGCCCGCACGACGGAGGAGCCGGGCGGCGAAGGCATGAGCGAGGCGCTCCTGAACCGGGTTCCCGACCTTCCGAGCGTTTGAGGCAGTGGCAAGCATCCTCGACATCGCCAGGCATGCCGGCGTGTCTGCGGAGAACGTCCTGCGCGTCGTGAACGGCGAGCCGGTGAGCGAGGACATCGCGCAGCGGGTCCAGGCGGCGATCGACGCCATCGGGCCGCCTCCCTACCCGCGCGCGGGGGTCGAGGTGCTGCCGGCGGTGCCGGCCGCGCCGCCTGCCCCTGACGCGGGCCACGCCGAGCTCCTCGAGCGCTTCGCGCAGGCTGCCGCCGAGCTGGA
>JBOHAJ010000312.1:0-4192 GCA_050697715.1 Gaiellaceae bacterium | reverse complement strand
GGGCAGAGGATCGCGGCCGTCTCGGCCATGAAGTGGACGCCGCAGAACGCGATCGCCTCCGCGTCGGTGCGAGCCGCCTCGTGCGAGAGCCCGAGCGAGTCTCCGACGAAGTCCGCCACGTCTTGGACTTCCGGCACCTGGTAGTTGTGGGCGAGGATCACGGCGCCCCGCTCGGCGGCGAGCGCGCGGATCTCCTCCTGCATCGATGTGATCTGGGCAGTCGTCATGTCAGCTCCAGGGAGACGTCGAGGGACCGCGCCGAGTGCGTCAGCGCGCCGACGGAGACGAAGTCGACGCCGGTCTCTGCGATCGCCCGCACGGTATCGAGCGAGACGCCGCCCGACGCCTCGAGCTTCGCGCGGCCGCGTGCGAATTCGACCGCCTCGGCCATCGTAGACGGCGGCATGTTGTCGAGGAGGATCGCGTCCGCACGTGCGGCGAGCGCCTCGCGAACGTCGTCGAGCGTCTCCGCCTCGACCTCGATCGCCAGGTCGGGAGAGGCGGAGCGGATGCGCTCGACGGCCGGCCGGATGCCTCCGGCGAGGCGGAGGTGGTTGTCCTTGACGAGGACGCCGTCGTCGAGGCCGAAGCGGTGGTTCTGCCCGCCGCCACAGCGAACCGCGTACTTCTCGAGGGCGCGGAGCCCGGGCGTTGTCTTACGCGTGTCGAGAATGACCGCTCCCGTGCCGGCGACGGCAGCGACGAAACGGCTTGTGAGCGTCGCGACGCCGCTCAGGCGGCCGAGGACGTTCAGGGCGGTGCGCTCGCCGGCGAGGATGGCGCGCGCGGCGCCGTCGACGCGGGCGACCTCGGACGGTTCGACGAGGTCACCGTCGGCCGCGAGCGGCTCGAAGACGATCTCCGGATCCAGGGCGCGGAAGACCGCGGCGGCGGCGTCGAGGCCGCAGACGACGCCGCGTTCCTTGAGGAGGACGCGCGCCGCACAGACGGCAGCGTCGTCGATCGCTCCCTCGCTCGTGACGTCGCCCGTTCCGACGTCCTCGGCGAGCGCGTCGCGCACGAGCCGCTCGAGGGTGTCGACGCTCAGCTCCATCGCTCGAAGACGGGCTCCTGCCCGGGTCGGAGGACGACGTGGGCGGCGAGCGCCGGATCCTCGGAGGGGAAGTCCGCCCGGAAATGCGTCCCGCGGCTCTCGGTGCGGGCCAGGGCGCTCTCGGCGACGAGTCGGGCGAGCAGGTGGGGTGAGCGGCGCAGGAGCTCGAGGCCGGCGGCGTCGCGGACGAGCCCGGCATCCCGCCAGAGCGCTTCGCGGGGCGCGGGCGCCGGTGGCGCCTCGAGCTCGGGAGGCGGCGGGAGCTTGCGGGGCGGGCCCGGCTCTTCGATCGTCGCGAGGGCGGCGCGTCTCCCGAAGACGAGGCACTCGAGGAGTGAGTTCGAGGCAAGCCGGTTCGCGCCGTGCACGCCGGTCGCGGCACACTCCCCCGCCGCGTAGAGGCCGGGGAGGTCGGTCCGCCCGTCGAGGTCCGTGGCGACGCCGCCGATCGTGTAGTGAGCGGCGGTCGCGACGGGGATCGGCGCCGCTGCGGGGTCGTAGCCGGCGTTCGCCAGCCTCGCCATCAGGCCGGGGAAGCGTTCCCGATCGACAGGGCGGAGATCGAGGAGGGCGGTGCCGCGCGCCGCGATCTCGCGGGCGACGACGTCGCGGGGGGCGAGCTCGTCGGTGAAGCGGCGCCCCTCCTCGTCGAGGAGGAGGGCTCCTTCGCCCCGCAGCGCCTCGGTGAGGAGGAGGCTCGAGCCGGCGAGCGCCGTCGGGTGGAACTGCACGAACTCGAGGTCGGCCACGGCCGCACCCGCCCGATAGGCCATCGCGATGCCCTCGCCGGCCGCGCCCGCCGGGTTCGTCGTCCGTTGCCAGAGGGCGGCCGCGCCTCCGGTGGCCAGGATCGTCGCCCGGGCCGCAACGAGTCGGCGTTCGGTCAGGACCCCGAAGCAGCGCCGCTCCGAGTGCCAGAGCTGGAGCGCCCCTTCGCCCTCGGAGACGTCGACGCGCGGGTGCTCGAGGACACGTCGGGCGAGCACCCGGACGATCTCCTTCCCGCTCGCCGCTCCGCCCACGTGGTGGACGCGACGGCGCGAGTGGCCGCCCTCGAGGCCCGGCTCCTCGTCGAAGTGAACGCCGAGCTCGTGCAGGTCGACGATCCGGGCGGGGGCCTCCTCCGTCAGCGTGGTGACGGCGCTGGAGCGGCAAAGGCCGCGGCCCGCCCGCAGCGTGTCCTCGGCGTGGAGCGAGGGGCTGTCGTCCTCGCCGAGGGCGGCCGCGATGCCTCCCTGCGCCAGACAGCTCGTGGACTCGAGGAGGGGGCCTTTGGAAATGAGCGCGACGCGACACTCGGACGCGGCGCAGAGCGCCGCCCAGAGTCCTGCCACGCCGGACCCGAGGACGGTGACGTCGTACTGTGCGCGGTTCATGGCTGAGGCTCTAGCGGGGCGGGGACCCGTTACGGGCGGCGGGTAGTGCTATCCTCCGGTAGTTTACGACTCACAGTCGATAACTTCATGAGCAAGTCTACCAGAGAGGAGCGTCCCAGCCACGAGGCGCTGGCCGTCGTGCTCCAGGTGCGCGCCGGCGAGTTGCAGGCGTTGCTGTGGCAGCGCGCCCGCGAGCCCTTCCTCGGCGCCTGGTCGCTCCCGGGCGGGCTGCTCGAGCCCGGCGAGACGCTCGAGCGGTCGATCCGCCGCCACCTCGTTGCCAAGGTGGACGTGCGCGAGCTCTCCCACACCGAGCAGCTGGAGACGTGCAGCGGGCCAGACCGTCATCCCGAGCAGTGGCTCGTCGCCACCGCCTACCTCGGGCTCGTCCCCGCTCACGTCGATCCGAAGGTGCCGGCGGATACCGCCTGGCATCCCGTGGACGATCTGCCGGAGCTCGCCTTCGACCACGAGGAGATCACCCTCGCCGGGCGCGAGCGGCTGCGGGCGAAGCTGTCCTACACGAACATCGGGTTCGCGCTCGCGCCTCCCGCCTTCACGGTCTCGGAGCTGCGCGAGCTCTACCGAGCCGCTCTCGGGCACGACGTCTCGGCGACGAACCTCCAGCGCGTGCTCCTCAGGCGCCGGCTGCTCGAGCCGACGGGCGCGACCCGCCCGCCCGGGCGGGCGGGCGGGCGGCCCGCGGCCGTCTTTCGCTTCGCCACCGGGGACCTCGAGGTGACCGACCCCTTCGCCGTCCTGCGCCCGCCCGAACGGCCACGTCCCGGGGTCTGACCCCCAGACGTGGCCGACGAAGCCACGGCCCAAGAAGCTGTGTGGACGTTCCTCGCCTGCGGACTTGCCCTTTCGGCCGACGTTTTCCACAGCCCGGACATGTCCGGGGGTCAGACCCCTGGACCCGTCCAAAGCGGGCGTCAGAGGAGGCCGCAGCGGCGCGCGCTCACCGGCCACGGATGGAAGCCCCGACCCGCTCGGAGCGCCTTCTCCGCGACCCACATCTGCTCGAGCGGCGTCCAGTGGTCAGCGGTTCCCCTCCGCCGCAGAAGCCGGAGTCCGTACGTCCGCTGGAACACGAGGTCCATCTGGAGGCCGCCGTAGTAGAGCGGATCCGGATCGCGCCAGTGCCCCTCGTACCGGTGGATGCACAGCCAGGCGCGCAGGTGAGGTGGATGGTGCGCGCGCCGGCGTGCCTTGGCGGCGCGCCGCTTCCAGACGTCGCGAATCCAGACGCGGGACGCCTCGGAAGCCCGGCGCTCCCCGTAGCCCGTGGGCGTCAGCGGCCGGCCCATGACCCGCTGCCAGCGCCACGTCTCGCCGCGGTACTTGCGGATTTGCTCGAGGACCGTCGGCTCCGGGTCGGTCGCCGTCTCCGCCGCCGATGGGGAGGCGAGCCCGAGCACCATTCCGAGCGCGAGCGCGAGCCCGCGCGTACGCGTGAATCTGATGGACGCCATTTCGCTTTGCCGGCGCACCTGACTTGCCGCAGCGGCACGTCGACCGGGAGTGAGGTTCCCGGAAGCGGGCTAGGTTACACTCCGAGCGATGCTCTGGTTCACCCTCTGGTTCATGGTGATCCTGAAGATCCCGGCCCTCTGCCTCTGCTACGTGATCTGGTGGGCGGTCAAGGATCCGCCGACGGAAGCCGCCGCCGGCAGCCTCTCCGAGGGCCTCGGCGGGGGCGGTGGAAGCCCGCTGGCAGGCCACCGGCCCCGCCTGCCCGCGCCCGGCCGTCGCCCCGGCC
>JBOHAJ010000311.1:0-19776 GCA_050697715.1 Gaiellaceae bacterium | reverse complement strand
GGTCGAGGAGGCGCCAGAGGCTCCGCCGCCGGACGGCGACGGCCGCACGGAGGCGAGGTTCGTCTCGCCAGTCGTAGCGCGGATCGCCGCCGAGCACGACGTGGACGTCTCCCAGGTCGAGGGCACCGGCCGGGGCGGCCGGGTGACGAAGAAGGACATCCTCCAGTTCATCGAGGCCCGCGGTGAAGCGCGGCCTTCGCTCGAGGAGGCCCCGGCGCGGGAAGCGCCGCCTGCCGAAGCCCCCCCAGCTCCGCCGAAAGTCGAAGGGCCGCCTGCTCCTCCGGCGGCAGCGCCCCGTTTGGGCGTCGGAGAAGATGTCCAGCCCATGACGGCGATGCGCAAGGGCATCGCCGAGCACATGCGCCGCTCCCTGGACACGTCCGCGCACGTCACCACCACGTTCGAGGTCGATATGTCCAAGGTGGTCGCCATTCGGCAGCAGCTGAAGAAGGAGTACGCCGAGAAGCACGGCGTCAAGCTGACCTATCTCCCCTTCATCGCGCGCGCGACCGTGGACGCGATCGGGAAGTGGCCGTGGATGAACGCGGAGCTCCGCGGCGACTCGATCGTCGTGAAGAGCTACGTCAATCTGGGAATCGCCGTCGCGCTCGAGGGCGGGAGAGGGCTCATCGTTCCCGTGGTCAAGAACGCCGAGGAGAAGAACCTCCTCGGCATGGCCCGGGCGATCATCGACATCGCCGACCGCGCCCGCGACAAGAAGCTGGTGCCCGACGACGTCCAGGGCGGAACGTTCACCATCACCAACCCGGGCGGCTTCGGCGCGATCCATGGAACGCCGATCATCAGCCAGCCCCAGGTCGCCATCCTCGACGTCGAGGCGCTCGTGAAGCGGCCCGTCGTCATCGAGGATCAGGACGGCAACGACGTCATCGCCATCCGGCCGATGATGAACCTCTGCCTCTCCTACGACCACCGCCTCGTGGACGGGGCCTACGCGGCCCAGTTCATGCGGGACCTCAAGACGACCCTCCAGACCTGGGACGAGTCGGCCTACTAGGCCTGGATTCACAGTCGTCGTCCACAGGCCACGCCCGCTTCGGACATGCCCAGGGGTCAGACCCCTGGACGTGTCCGCGCGGGCCGTCTGTCGGCGTCTAGGCTGTGGAACGTGAGTGGGCTCGGCTACCTCCTGAACCTCGGCCGCGTTCCGTACACGGAGGCATGGGAGTTGCAGCGCGCCCTCGCGGCCGCGGTCTCCCAGGGGGCCATCCCGGACACGGTCGTCCTGCTCGAGCACCCGCCCGTGATCACGCTCGGGCGGCGCACGAGGGACGAGGAGGTCCACGTTCCCGAGGACGCCGAGGTGGAGGTCGTCGAGACCGACCGGGGCGGCAAGTCCACCTACCACGGCCCGGGACAGCTCGTCTGCTACCCGATCCTCGACCTCAACCGCTACGGGCGCGACGTGCGCAGGTACTGCCGTGACCTCGAGGAGGCCGTCATCCGCACCGCCGCCGCGTTCGGCGTCGAGGCGACGCGCATCGAAGGCCTCACAGGGGTCTGGCTGGAGACTCCGCCCAGGAAGATCTGCTCCATCGGCGTCCACATCTCGCGCTGGATCACGACCCATGGCTACGCGCTCAACGTCGATCTCGACCCGGCGCCCTTCACGGACTGGATCACCGCCTGCGGGCTCGAGGACGCGGCCTTCACGACCCTCGCCCGCGAGCTTGGCCGCCCCATGACCCTGGCCGACGTGAGGCCGCGGGCGGCCGAGGCGATCGGAGACGTCTTCGACCTCCGGCTCGAGGAGCTCCCGGCCGAGCAGGGACCAGGCCTCTGGCCGCAGCCCGTGCACGAGAAGATCGCCGCGAAGCCGATCCACGCGGCCCGCTCGGGCGAGGCGGTCGGCGTCGAGCAGGTGGCCGCCCGCAGCTGAGCTCGAGGGCGGCGGGCCCCGGCGAACCGGGACCCGCCGCACTCAGACGCTAGTCCAGACTGACCCGCCTCAGGTAGTTGTCCTGTTGCGGCACGGGGACGCCCTCGACCTCGAACGGGCCGAGCAGCGTCTTCTGCAGGTAGTTGGCGTTGTAGGCAACCCAGGCCCGGTCACCGACCGCCGCCACCTCGATGTAGTCGCCGATGAAGAACCCGCCGAGGATCGGATCGGCCTCGGACTCGTTCATCCGGCTCGTGATGCGCCGGAATCCGCGCGTCTGGAGGTTGGCCGGATTCATCGCCACGAACTCGACGTCCTGCCGGTTGTGGAAGGCGCCGTCACGCCTGTTCGAGAACCACGTGAAGGCAAGAGTCGGCCTCGCCGCGTCGTTCGAGACGATCGACGGGAAGTAGTTGTCGCCGCCCCTCGACAGGACGCGAACCGGGCTCCAGGTCGCACCGTCATCGTCCGACCACGACAGCTTGATCTCGGCCTCCTCGCAGATGGTGTCGAGCGGCCGGAACTGGCAGGCGTCCCAGACGACGAAGATGCGCGGATTGCCGCCCACCATGGCCACGTCGCTCTTCGGGTAGGTCGCAACGCGCCAATCGTTCGCATGCATGAAGCCCCCGAACGGGATCGCCTTCTCCTCGCGGTAGACGATCTGCTCGGCGCCGAACTCCGTGCTGCCCGGCTCTGCGATACGGAGCTTGTGCACGAAGATCTGCCCCGACTCGGGCGGGCAGTCCGGGTCGTCCGGGAGCTCGCAGATGATCTCCGACCACGTGACGTATACGCGCCCGTCCGGTGCGATCGTCACGTCCGAGAACTGGACGTCGAGGTCGTCGACGCTGATCGGGATCGGCTCCGTGCAAGTGGCGAGATCCCGGTCGCAGCGGACCGCGAAGATCTCCGCCTGGGTGAAGCCGAGCGGCGCAGCGTCGTCGATCGTGAAGTCGGAGTACGTGACCCACGCGACCTCTCCGGCGTCGCCGCTCACCCCGACGTCGAACCACGGCTTGTCGAGAAAGTGCGACGGTGCGCCCTCGGCCACGAGCGCGTTGATCGGCCAGCAGGCCGGGTTGTCGTTGCCCGGGAACGCCGTCGGGCACGAAGCCAGCGTGTCCGGGTCGCTCCTCGCCACCTGGATCCCGTTGACACCGTGGAACGGATCCTGCGGCTCGTAGGCGAGTCCGCCCCCGAAGAGGGCGCACCCGTCGCCGGCGACCATGACCGGGTCGCCTCCCGACGGCACCTCCACTCCGCTTGACGAAGCCACGGTGGGCAGCAGGCCCTCGTTTGTGAGACTCGTGCCGCCGTTGTTCGAGAAGTGCCAACCCGTGAAGTCGCCGTTGTCGTCGATCAGGCCGCGGTAGTCGTTCGTCCCGCTCAGGACGAGGTTCCGGTTGGTCTTGCAGACCGTCACTGACTCCTCGTTCTGAGGCAGGCCGAAGACGTCGTTGTTGAAGACGTCGCCGGCGGGCGACGCGCTGGCGCGCGCGGAAACTGCGCGCCCGGCGAACGCGCGGACCGCCTCCATCCGGGCCGTCAGCTTCTTCGGAGCGAACTGCGGCGCGCGCAGCGAGGCGACCCCGGAAACTTGGTTCAGCTTCGCGCTGCGAGCGGCCCCTTGCCGCTCCGTGCCGGGCATACCCAACGGCAACGCGAGCAAAAACGCGCCCACGAGCGCGAGTGCCGCCCACCGGCCCAGCTTGAGTCGTCGTCTCATAGACCCTCCCGTCGGTTCGGTCCCGCCCCCCGCCGCGGCGACTATAAGAGCCAACTGCCGCGGAAGCAACCCTCGCTAGACTGGCGCCGAGTTGGAAAGATCGCTTGCTGTTGCCGAGCGCCCGCGGCGTCCCGAGTGGATGAAGGTGCGCGCTCCGAGCGCGAGCTCGCGCTACTTCGAGGTGCGCGACCTCATCCACGGACAGCGGTTGCACACGATCTGCGAGGAGGCGCGCTGCCCCAACATCGCGGAGTGCTGGGGTCGTGGCACGGCTACCTTCCAGATCCTCGGCGATACCTGCACCCGGGCGTGCCGCTACTGCTACGTCCACTCCGGCCGGCCGGAAGGCCCGCCCGACCCGCTCGAGCCGCTCCGCCTCGCGCAGACGGCAGCGCAGATGGGTCTGTCCCACGTCGTCGTCACCTCGGTGGACCGTGACGACCTGCCCGACAAGGGAGCCGGCCACTACGCGGCGACGATTCGCGCCCTCAGGAGCAAGGCTCCGGACGCCTCCGTGGAGGTCCTGACCCCCGACTTCCTCGGCGCCGAGGAGGAGGCCCTCCGCGTCGTTCTCGCCGAGCGTCCGGAGGTCTTCAACCACAACATCGAGACAGTCCGCCGCCTTCACCGGCGCATGCGCGGCGCGAAGGCGACGTACGACGGCGCCCTCCGGCTCCTTCAGCGCGCCAAGCAGATCGCGGATTACCCGGTGCTGACGAAGTCAGGGATCATCGTCGGTCTCGGAGAGACCAACGACGAGGTCGTGGAGACGATGCGGGACCTGCGGCAGCACGAGGTGGACGTGGTCACGATCGGCCAGTACCTCCAGCCCTCCTCCAGGCACGCGAAGATCGACCGCTGGGTGCATCCCGACGAATTCCGCTGGTTTCGGGAGCAGGGAGAGGCGATGGGCTTCGGCTCCGTCTTCTCGGGACCTCTCGTCCGCTCTTCCTACCGCGCGGACGAGCAACGCCACGCGGCGGAGACCGGCCGCGGCGCCGTCGCCTATTAGTGCTAACGAGCCGCGACCGGCTCGAGATCCGCGAGGTAGCGGCGGAGGATCGGGTTGGCGATGCTCCACCGGCGCGGCCGACGCTGCTCGATGACTCCTGCGTTGCGAAGCGCCGTGAGCGCCCGGTGCGCCTCGCTGTCGTCGAGGCCACGGTAGGGCTCGTCCCCGAGGGCGACGCGCCGCGCAACGACCAGACCGACCTTGTGCGTACGCCGGATGCGCTCGACCGCCTGCTCGTTCGCCGCCGCATCCCCCTCGCGCGCGAGCTCGAAGCCCTGCGCGACGAGCGAGAGGTCGATCTTCTTCGTCGCGAGCATGATCGAGGCCAGATGGCTCTTCTGAGCGATCAGCATCGTCGCGCGGGGGTGGAGCTCACCGAGCTCGATCAGGCGCTCGAGGGCGCTCGGATCGATCTCGCAGCCGTCGGCGGCGAAGCGCTCGGTGAGCCCCGACCGCCAGGAGTCCTGGTCGATCGGCGCCAGCGTGGAGAAGCTTCCGAACTGGCCGAAGGCCTTGCTCTCCGGGGCAAACAGATCGCGCATCACGCTCTCGACGCTCCCGGCGAAGAGATAGCTCACCTCGTCCGAGCGCTGGAAGATCGAGCGCATGCGCTTCGTGAGAGCGTCGGGGTCCCCGTACGGCCTGCGCGGGTTGACGATCTCCTGAAACTCGTCGAAGAAGACGATCACGTGCTTGCCGTCGAGCTTCGCGATTCGGTTGGGAAGCTCGAGCGCGTAGGTCAGGTATCTGTCCGGATCGCGGGCGGCGAGCTCAGGCCGAAAGGCGATCTCCACGTCCTCGCCCAGCTCGCTCTTCATCTTCACCTCGACTGCTTGCTCGGCGATGTCGAGGACGGCCCGGCCTGCGCGCCTGCTGCGGTGAAGGAGCCTCTTCACGGCCGAGCGGTTCGCGATCGTCTCGGCAACGAGAGCCTCGGCGAGCTGCGCAGCGGTCGGGATGCGGAACAGGTCCACGGCGACGGTGTACATCCGCTTCGACCTGGCGAGGTTGAGGGCGGCCTCGCACACGCTCGTCTTTCCGGTGCGGCGAGGCCCCGCGACAACGAGGTTCGTGCCGGCCATCGCGGCCGTCGCAACGCGTCTCACGTCCGCGTTTCGACCGATCATCTGGCTCGCAGGGATCGGATGATCGGTGGGGAAGAGGTCTCCGCTGCGCAACCTGCGCACCGCGTAAGCATAACATCACAACTTCTGCTGTATTAGACTACAGAAGTTGTGGTGTTGCTAACATCGCAAGTCTTGTGGTGTTAGCTGACGATAAGAGTTGTGGCTAACCCTCAGGATGCGGCCGGGCCATCGTCCGGTAGTCCAGCGCCTCGTCGAGGACCGACTCCTCCACGCCGGCCTCGCGGGCGACTTCGCGGAGAGGCCGACCCGATCGGGCCGCCTCCTTGACGATCTCCGTCGCCCTGTCGTAGCCGATGTAGGGGTTGAGCGCCGTCGCGGCCGACAGCGTGAGCTCCGCGTAGCGCTCGCAGTTCTCACGATTCGCCTCGATCCCGTCCACGCACTTCTCGGCCAGGAGCCGCGAGGCGCTCGCGATGAGACGGATCGACTGGACAAGGTTCCGCGCGATCAACGGAACGAACACGTTCAGCTCGAAGTGGCCCTGCAGGCCACCGACGGTGATAGCCGCATCGTTCCCGATCACCTGGGCGGCCGCCTGCGTAACGACTTCGGGGATGACCGGGTTGACCTTCCCGGGCATGATCGAGCTGCCCTTCTGCAGCTCGGGCAGCGTGATCTCGGCGAGGCCTGCGCGCGGGCCCGAGCCCATGAGGCGGAGGTCGTTGGCGATCTTCGTCAGCGAGACGGCGACGGTCTTCAACGCTCCCGACGCCTCGACGAGCGCGTCCCGCGCGGCCTGCGCCTCGAACGGGTCGGCCGGCGGCAGGATCGCGAGGCCGGTTTCCTGGGAAAGCCGCTTCCGTACGCGCTCGGCGAACTCGGGGTGCGTATTCAGCCCCGTGCCGGTGGCTGTGCCCCCGAGCGGGATCTGACCCACGCGCTCGAGTGTCGCCCGCACACGCGCGATTCCCTGCCGAGCCTGGGCCGCGTAGCCCCCGAACTCCTGGCCCAGCGTGACCGGGACGGCGTCCATCAGGTGTGTCCGGCCGGACTTGACGACGTCTTCGAACTCCTGCGCCTTCCGCTCGAGTGACTCGGCCAGCGTTGTCAAAGAGGGCAAGAGCTCGTTCGTAAGATCGTCGAGCGCCGCGAGGTGCACGGCCGACGGGAAGACGTCGTTGGACGACTGGCCCATGTTGACGTCGTCGTTCGGGTGCACGCTCTCCCCGGCAAGCGCGGCGATCACCTCGTTCGCGTTCATGTTCGAGGACGTGCCGGAGCCCGTCTGGAAGACGTCGATCGGGAACTGGTCGTCGAACTCCCCGGCGGCGACCCGGTCGCCGGCAGCCGCGATGCGCTCCGCCTTGTCCGCCTCGAGGAGCCCGAGCTCCGCGTTCACCCGGGCGGCGGCCGCCTTGATCCGGCCGAGCCAGCGTGCCACGGAGGCGGGGATCGGCTCACCCGAGACGGGGAAGTTCTCGACGGCCTTGCGGGTCTCGCCGCCCCAGAGCTCCCTGGGCGCCACCTCGCTCACGTTCGCCAGTCTAGTCGCAGGCGACATGGGCCTTTGGGGGCACGGCCCGGGTCTGACCCCGGACGGGGCCGCAAGGGTCAGTCCGTCGAGTACTTCGGCTGGACCTTCTCGCCGCGGATCCTCGCGATTGCGTTGTTGGCCGCGATCGCGGCCTCGCCGAAGCCGACGCTGATGAGCGTGATCTTTCCCTCGTAGCCCGCGACGTCGCCGGCGGCGTACACACCTGGAATGGACGTCTCCATCGTCTTCGGCTCGACGAGGATCTGACGCTTGCCGTGCAGCTCGAGCCCCCAGTCGGCGATCGAGCCCAGGTGCGAGTGGAAGCCGAGGAGCGTGATGAGCGCGTTGCACTCGACTTCGAACGTCTCGCCGCTCGTGATGTTCTCGAGGGTCACGGCCTGGATCGAGCCGTCGCCGCGGATCCCGCGCACCTCGGCCGGGACGACGATTCGCACGTTGCCCTCCTCCTCGAGCTCACGTGCCTCCTTCACCGAGGTCTCGAGCGCGCGGAAGCGCTCGCGCCGGTGGACCAGAGTGATCGGGAGCCGGGCGGTGTCCTGGAGCCCGAGCGTCCAGTCGAGTGCGGAGTCTCCGCCCCCGACGATGACGCACGTCTTGTCGCGGAAGGCGTCCTTGCGCCTGACGAAGTAGTGGAGGCCCCGCCCCTCCCACTCGTCGATGCCGTCGACGCCGAGCTTCCGCGGCTCGAAGGCGCCGTGCCCGGCCGTGACGATCAAGGCGCGTGTCGGGAACGAATGGCCCGAGTGCGTCGTGAGCACGAGCACCTCCTCGCCGTTCATCCCGACGTGCTCGAGGCTCTTCACCTCCTCGCTCAGATGGACGTCGGCGCCGAACTGGAGTCCTTGCTCGACGCAGAGGTCCACGAGCTTTTGTCCCTGGATCTTCGGATGGCCCGCCACGTCGTAGACGTGCTTCTCTGGATACACGGCGGCGACCTGGCCGCCGAGCTGGCCCAGGCTCTCGACGATGCGGACGGATGCATCGCGGTGGCCGGCGTAGTAGGCGGCCCCGAGGCCCACCGGACCCGCGCCGATGATCGTGATGTCGACGACGTGGTGCTCGCTCAAGGCGAGGCCTAGGCTAGCGGCTCCGGCTCGAGCTCAGTGGCCGCAGCCGGGGCCACAGCCACCGGCCGCGTGGGCCTGGGCGCCGACCGCCTCGCCCTCCTCCTTCGCCTGGAAGGAGGAGCCGCACCCGCACGCCGCCGTCACGTTGGGGTTGTTGATGGCGAAGCCCGCGCCCATGAGCGCGTCCACGAAGTCGATCTCGGAACCGGCGAGGTACGGCGCGCTGAAGGGGTCGATCACGACGCGGACACCGTTGCACTCGATCTCGTTGTCGCCGTCCTGCGGGCCGCGATCGAACCCGAGCGCGTACTGGAAACCGGAGCAGCCGCCGCCCTGGACGGCGATGCGGAGAACGGAGATCTCGCCCTGCGGTTCCTCCGCCATGAGCTCCCTGATCTTGCCGGCGGCCTTTTCGGTAACGGTGACCATCGTCCTTCGAAGTGTAGCAACGGCCTCACCCGGAGTTACCGTCTCGCTGAGGCCGACTTTGTAACGCTCGTTGCAGGCGCAACTTCCCCGCATCCAAGCCGTTTTTCTCCAATCGGCGTGGAGCGCTTGTGAGCGCTAGGATGCCCGTCGTGCAGGCCGTCGTGCTCGCCGCGCTGGACGACTGGTTTCCCTTCCTCGTCTACTGCGTGATCGCGACGGCGATCGCCGCTTCGATGCTCGCCTTCTCGTTCGTCTTCTCGACGCGCTCGCGCCGCCGAGCGCCCCGCGCGCAGCGCCTGCCGTTCGAATCGGGCGTCTCCACCGGACCGCTCGAACAGCAGCGCTTCACGATCAGCTTCTACCTGACGGCAATGCTCTTCATCGTCTTCGACATCGAGATCGTCTTCCTCTACCCGGTGGCGGTCATCCTCGACGCCGTGGGGCCGTTCGCGCTCGCCGAGTTCGGCTTCTTCATCGCGATCCTCGTCATCGCCTACGTCTACGTGTGGAAGCGGGGGGCGCTCGAGTGGCGGTGAGGCGCCTCGCCGACTACGGGCTCAAGTCCGAGCGCACGCTCATGCGGGGAAAGGGCCCCGGCGTCTTCGAGCGCGAGCTGGGCGGCGAGCTCGAGGACAAGCTCATGCTCACGACCATCGAGAAGGCCGTCGCCTGGGCGCAGGGGCACTCCATCTGGCCGGACACGTTCGGGCTCGCGTGCTGCGCCATGGAGATGATCGCGGTCGTCTCGCCTCGCTACGACATCGCGCGCTTCGGCGCCGAGGTCTTCCGCTCGTCGCCGCGCCAGGCTGATCTCCTGATCGTCTCCGGCCGCGTCTCCCACAAGATGGCCGCTCCGCTCCGCCAGATCTACGACCAGATGCTCGAGCCGAAGTGGGTCATCGCCATGGGCGCCTGCGCGAGCTCGGGCGGCATGTTCTCGAACTACGCCATCCTCCAGGGCGTCGACAAGATCGTCCCGGTCGACGTCCACGTGCCCGGCTGCCCGCCCAGGCCGGAGGCTCTGCTGGAGGGGATCGTGCGGCTCCAGGAGAAGATCCTCGCCGGCGTCCCGCCCGCCTACGAGATCCGCGGGGTGGCGGAGTGACGTACGAGAGCATCCCGGGATTCGTCGAGCAACGGGAGGACCACGGCGAGACGACCGTCGTCGTGGATCGCCCGCGCCTCGTCGAGGCGGCCCGCTTCGTTCGCGACGAGCTCGGCTTCAACTTTCTCTCCGACATCACGCCGACCGATTACCTCGGCTGGGACCGGCCGCGCGTGGCCGGCTACTGGGGCGACTCACGAGGACGCGACATCAACAGCCCGGGCTCCTGGGGCCTCCAGTCCCAGCCGGAGCCCAGACCGAAGCGCTTCTCCGTCTCCTACCACCTCCTGCGAGTCGAGTCGCGTGCGCGCGACGCGCCCCGGCTCCGCCTCCAGGTCTGGTGCGACGACGGCGAGCCGGTGGCGAGCCTCGTCTCCGTCTGGCCGACCGCAGACTGGCACGAGCGGGAGGCCTGGGACATGATGGGCATCCCCGTCGAGGGCCACCCGAACCTCGTCCGCATCCTCATGGACGAGGACTGGGAGGGTCATCCCCTCCGCAAGGACTACCCGGTCGGCGGCGAGCCCGTGCGCTTCTCGGGACAGGAGTAGCAGTGGCCGTCGCGGAGCCCCCCACCCGCCGGCCCATCTACGAGGCGACGCGGATCCCTTCGCCGATCCCGACCGTGCTCCAGGTCGATCCCGTCCTGCGCGAGCAGGGCGACATCCTCGAGGTCAACTTCGGTCCCAACCACCCCTCCACCCACGGCGTGCTCCGTCTCGTGGTCGAGCTCAACGGCGAGCGGGTGGTCGGGCTCAAGGCCGTCGTCGGGTACCTGCACACGGGCTTCGAGAAGAACATGGAGCAGAAGACGTGGTGGAAGGCGATTACGTATCCCGCCCGGATCGACTACCTCTCCTTCCAGATGAACGAGCTGGTCTTCGTGCTCGCGATCGAGAAGCTGCTCGGGATCGAGCCGCCTCCGAAGGCCACGTGGATGCGCATGCTCCTGTGCGAGCTGACCCGCATCCACTCGCACCTGATCTGGCTCGGCACCGCCGCGCTCGAGATCGGGGCGATCTCGATGCTCTGGTACTGCTTTCGCGACCGCGACGCCATCCTCGACCTCTTCGAGCTCGTCACCGGCGTCCGCATGCACACCCGCTACTTCCAGACCGGCGGCCTGGCCGAGGACATCCCGGAGGGCTTCTTCGAGGAGTGCCGCAGGTTCACCGACCTCATGCCGGAGCGGATCGACGACTACGAGGCGATCCTCGACCGCCAGCAGATCTGGCTCGAGCGGACGAAGGGGATCGGTCTCCTCTCGGCGGAGGACGCCATCGCGCTCGGCCAGTCCGGGCCGGTGCTGCGCGCCTCCGGCGTCGACTGGGACCTGCGCAAGGCAGAGCCGCATCTCGCGTACGACCAGGTCAGCTTCAACGTCCCCGTCTACTACAACGGCGACGTCTACGACCGCTACAAGGTGCGCATGGACGAGATGCGCGAATCCACGCGCATCGTGCGGCAGGCGCTCGACGGGATGCCGGAGGGGCCGTGGATCGTGGACGACCGCAAGATCGTCCTGCCGCCGCGGCACGAGCTGCACACCTCGATGGAAAGTCTCATTTACCACTTCAAGCTCGTCACCGAGGGCTACCGCGTCCCGGAGGGCGAGGTCTACGTCGCCGTCGAGTCCGCCCGAGGCGAGCTCGGCTGCTACGTGGTCTCCGACGGCGGCCCCAAGCCCTGGCGCGTGAAGTTTCGCGCGCCTTCCTTCGTCGCCCTCGAAGCGACCGCGACCTGTATGAGCGACGCACTCGTCGCCGACCTCATCGCCATCGTCGGGTCGCTCGACACCGTCATGGGCGAGGTCGACCGCTAGGGCCATGGCCGGGGGTCTGACCCCAGGACGTGTCCCAAACCTCCGGCGGATGCCGGGACAGGGCCGATGCGGGCGCCGGGACTACGCCGCGTGTGGGAATGCTTTCCACAGGGAGGGAGTCTCTTCGAGCCATGGCTAGGGGTCAGACCCGAGGACGTGTCCCTTCGAGCGACCTCTACGACACGATTCAGGCGATCGCGGCGCAGTATCCCGTGCGCAGGTCGGCGGTGATGCCGGCGCTCCGGCTCGCGCAGGAGAAGTACGGGTGGCTGCCGGCCGAGGCCTTCCGAGAGGTCGCGGAGGCACTCGAGCTCACGCCGGCGTACTGCCAGGCCGTAGCGAGCTTCTACGACATGTTCCACCTCGAGCCCGTCGGGCGGCACCTGGTCGAGGTGTGCACGAACGTCTCTTGCGCGCTCGTCGGCGCCCAGCAGGTGCTCGAGGCCTTCGAGCGCGAGCTCGACGTCGCAGCCGGCGAGACGACCGCGGTCGGGGAGGTCACGCTGCGCACGGTCGAGTGCGCCGGCGGCTGCGGCTGGGGCACCGTCGTCGTCGTCGACCACCGCTACCGCGAGCCGGTCAAGCCGGCGGACGTGCCCGGGATCGTCGAGGAACTGCGCGATGGCGCTTAGGGAGCTCCTCTTCGATCACGCCGGCCGCGACCTCACCAAGCGGAAGGAGTACGAGGCGGTCGGCGGCTACCGGTCGCTGCGCCGGGCGCTCAAGATGGAGCGCGGGAAGATCGTCGAGGAGCTGCTCGCCGCCAACGTGCGCGGGCGCGGTGGCGCCGGCTTCCCCATGGGAAGGAAGGCGAGCTTCCTGCCGAAGCCTGACGAGTCGCCGAAGCCGATCTATCTCGTGGCCAACGCTGACGAGTCCGAGCCCGGCACGTTCAAGGACCGCGAGATCATGCTGCGGATCCCACACATGTTCATCGAGGGCATTGCCATCGCGAGCTACGCGATCGGCGCGTCGCACGCCTTCATCTATCTACGCGGTGAGTATCTCGCCGAGTTCGAGGTCGTCACCCGCGCCTTGGAGAAGGCGCGCAAGGCGCGCTACATCGGCCGGAACGTCCTCGGCTCCGGCTGGGACTTCACCGTCGTCGTCCACCGCGGAGCGGGCGCGTACATCTGCGGCGAGGAGACGGCGCTCCTCGACTCCCTCGAGGGCCGTCGCGGCCAGCCACGCACGAAGCCGCCCTTTCCCGCGATCTCGGGCCTCTACGACGCCCCGACGCTCATCAACAACGTCGAGACGCTCGCCACGGTGCCCAAGATCATCGAGCTCGGCGGGACGAAGTACGCGCGGCTCGGCGTGGAGAACTCGACGGGGACGCGGGTCTTCTCCCTCTCCGGCAACGCCGTCAACGGCGGCAACTACGAGCTCGAGCTCGGGACGACGCTTCGCGAGCTCGTCTACGACGTCGGCGGCGGCATCCCGGACGGACGTGAGCTGAAGGCGATCATCCCCGGCGGCTCCTCGGTGCCGGTTCTCTCAGCCGCCGCGGTCGACACGCCGCTCGACTTCGACTCGATGGCGCAGGCCGGGACCATGCTCGGCTCCGGCGCCGTGATCGTCATCGACGACCGCTGCTGCATGGTCCAGCTGGGACTTCGGGTCGCGCAGTTCTACATGCACGAATCGTGCGGGAAGTGCACGCCCTGCCGTGAGGGGACACGGTGGATGGTGCAGCTCCTCCACAGGATCGAGGAAGGGGAGGCCTCCCAGGACGAGCTCGACGTCCTCCTCGACGTCTGCGACCGCATCCTCGGGAACTGCCTTTGCCCGCTCGGCGACGCGGCAGCGATGCCGGTGGCGAGCTACGTGGCCGAGTTCAGGGACGAATTCCAGCGCCACATCGACGAGGGCGGCTGCCCCTTCGGCGGCGAGTCGTCGCTCGAGGGGGTGGTCGCGCCGGTCGACCAGCATCACGCGGGCCTGCGCGAGAGCATCCAGGTGCCTGCGTGACACGGCGGAAATGGACCCGCTATCCGGGGCCACCGCGCTCCTCCCTCCACTTCGAGCGTATCGCCCAAAACCGCGCGCGTGGCGCGCGGACGGTCACGGGAGCGTGCCGGTGAGCTCTCCGGAGCTCGTCAACGTCGCGATCGACGACCGCCCCATCTCCGTCCCGAAAGGGACGGGGATGATCGAGACCGCCCTCTCGGCCGGGGTCGAGATCCCTGTCTTCTGCTACGAGCCCCGGCTCGGACCGCCTGTCGGCGCCTGCCGCATGTGCCTCTGCGAGGTCGAGGGGATGCCGAAGCTCCAGGCGGCCTGCACCCTCACCGCCCAGGAGGGGATGGCGCTCCGCACGGCGGCGACGAGCGCGGCGGCCGCCGAGGGCCAGAACGCGGTTCTCGAGTTCATTCTCCTGAACCATCCGCTCGACTGCCCTGACTGCGACAAGGGCGGCGAGTGCCCGCTCCAGGATCTCACCTTCCGCTTCGGCCCCGGCACCACCCGCATGCGCTTCCCCAAGCGCACCTTCGACAAGCCGATCCCGATCTCACCCCTGATCGCCCTCGACCGCGAGCGCTGCATTCTCTGCTACCGCTGCACGCGCTTTTCCGAGAACGTGTCGGAGGACGCGCAACTCGTCGCCGTGAACCGCGGCGCGCAGTCCCTGATCGCAACGTTCCACGACGAGCCCTACCGGGCGCACTTCTCGGGCAACGTGCTCGAGCTCTGCCCGGTCGGCGCCCTCACCTCGACCACCTACCGCTTCCGTGCCCGGCCGTGGGAGATCCAGAACGTCCCCACGGTGTGCGGGCTCTGTCCGGTCGGCTGTAACGTCTGGGCGACGACCCGCGAGGGCAAGGTCACGCGCATCCTCTCCCGGAACCACCCGGAGGTGCACGAGGGCTGGCTTTGCGACAAGGGGCGCTTCGCCTACGGCCACCTGGGCGCTGAGGACCGCATCAAGGCGCCGCTCGTCCGCGTCCGTCGGCGCGGTTTCGACGAGGCTTCGCTCGAGGACGCGGTCGCGGCCGCCGAGCGCGGGCTCCGCGAAGCGGGCTCCCCGGTGGTCGTCGCGTTCTCCGGCGCGGAGACCGTCGAGATCGCGACCGGGCTCGCCCGGCTCGTGCACGAGGGCCTCGGCGGCGGGACGGCATTGCTGCCCGACGACCTCGATCCTGGGCTCGACGCCTTTCGCGCCCCTCTCGCGGCGATCGAGAGCGCCGAGGTGTGCCTCGTCCTCGGCGACGAGCCGGTCGTCGAGCGGGCGCCGATCGTCGATCTCTGGCTGCGCGCCGCCCGCCGGGCAGGCGCTGACGTGATCACCGTCAACCCCGGCGGGAGCGTCGCCGCAGCTCCCGGGACGGCGCCTCAGGTCGCCGCCGCGCTTCGCGCCGGGAAGGGCGCACCCAAGGAGCTCCGACCGGCTGCACAGGCGCTCCGCCGCGCCGCACGCGTCGCCATCGTCTGGTCCGAGGAGGACCCGACGGGCGGCCGCCACGCAGGCGCGCTCGCCGCGTCGCTGAAGGCGGAGACCGGCGTCTACGTGCTGCCACGAACCCCGAACGGACGCGGCGTCGCGGCGGCCTGGCGCTCGAGCGCCGGCGAACCGGGTCAACCCCCGGCCGAAGGCGAGATCGGCACGCTGATCGTCTCGGGCGACGAGGCAGCCTACGACCCCCGTGTCCGCGACCTCGCGGAGCGCGCTCGCTTCGTCCTCACGACCGCCATGTTCCAGAGCGAGCTGACCGGATGGTCGCACGTCGTCCTCCCCGGCACGAGCTACCTCGAGCGCGACGGCACGTTCGTCAATCTCGAAGGCCGCGCGCAGCGGCTCCGCCGCGCGGTCCTGCCGCCGGGCGCCGACGAGCTCGAGTGGCTCTCCCTGCTCGCCGCGGGTTTCGGCGTAGCCCTCGATCCGTGGGCGGCGCCCACGGCGGGCGACCCGGCGGAGCTCCCGCCCGGCGAGACCGCGTGGACACTCGCCGAGCCCCACGTTCCGACCGGGAGAGCGGCCGCGCCCGGCCTCGAGCTCCTCCGCTACCGCGCCCTCTTCAGCGGCCCGGCCGTGGAGCGCGTCCCGGAGCTCGGGTTTCAGCGCCCCCACGCCGAGGTCGAGCTCTCCTGGGAGGACGGGCAAACACGCGGGATCGTGACGGGTGACAACGTGGTCGTCACCTCGAACGGCACGTCGCGCACCCTCCGCGCACGGGTGAACCGAAAGCTGAGGGCCGGCGTGGCGCGCATGGCGCTCGAGCACGCAGACGGCTTCGAGGATCACGTGCAGGTGACGAAGCCGTGAACGAGCCGTGGTGGATCGACACGATCAAGGCGCTCCTGATCGCGAATCTCGTCCTCGGAGGCTTCGCCTACGCGACGTGGCTCGAGCGCAAGCTCCTCGGGCGCATGCAGCTTCGCTACGGGCCGAACCGGGCGGGGCCGTTCGGCCTCCTCCAGCCGATCGCCGACCTCGTGAAGCTGATCCGCAAGGAGAGCTTCTTCCCGAGGCACGCCATCGAGCTCCTCTACTTCGCGGCGCCCGTCACCGCTGGCTTCACCGCGCTCGCCGCCTTCAGCGTCATCCCGTTCGGCGGCGTCTGGCACTGGGGCCCCTACGACGTCACGGGGCGCGTCGTGGACGTCTCCATCGGGCTCCTCCTCCTGTTCGCGCTCGGCGCCATCGGCGTCTACGCCTTCCTCGTCGGGGGGTGGTCGAGCGAGTCGAAGTACTCCCTCCTCGGCTCGATGCGCACCGCCGCACAGCTGGTCTCCTACGAGGTCTCGCTCGCCCTCTCCGTCCTCGGGGTTGTCCTCATGGGCCAGTCGCTCTCGCTCGTCGAGATCGTGGAGAAGCAGCAGGAGACCGTCTGGTTCGCGGGGCCGCAGCTGGTCGGCCTGCTCGTCTTCTTCGTCGCAGGCATCGCGGAGACGAACCGCCCGCCCTTCGACCTCCCGGAAGCGGAGACCGAGCTCGTGGCCGGCTACCACACCGAGTACAGCGGCATGCGCTTCGGCCTCTTCTCGACGGCGGAGTACATCAACATGATCACGCTCTCCGGCCTGGCCGTGACGCTCTTCTTCGGGGGCTGGGGCGGGCCCGTCCTGCCCGGCCCGCTCTGGTTCCTCGTGAAGCTCCTCGGCTTCATCTTCGTCTTCATGTGGCTGCGCGCGACGCTGCCGCGCCTGCGCTACGACCAGCTGATGCAGTTCGGGTGGAAGATCCTCCTACCGGTCGCCACCCTCAACGCCGTCGTCACCGCCGTCCTCGTGGCCTACGTCGACTAGTGCCCCATCCGGCCAATACACCCCGGCAGCATTACCGGAAGGAGCACTGATGCCCCAGCCGCTCGACTCCTTCAAAGGCTTCGCCGTCACGTTCCGGCAGATCTTCAAGAAGCCGATCACGCAGCAGTACCCGGAGTACAAGCGGCCGGTCTACCCGCGCTTCCGCGGTCGCCACCGCCTCTGGCGGCACGAGAACGGGCTCGAGAAGTGCGTCGGCTGCTCGCTCTGCGCGGCCGCCTGCCCGGCGGACTGCATCCGCGTCGTCGCCGCCGAGAACACACCGGACAACCGGGTTTCCCCGGGCGAGCGCTACGCCCGCATCTACGAGATCAACCTCTCGCGCTGCATCTTCTGCGGCTACTGCGAGCTCGCCTGCCCCTTCGACGCGATCACGCTCGAGTCGGAGTACGAGATCTCGGAGTACTCGCGCGACGACCTCATCTACACGAAGGACATGCTCCTGGCCGAGCCGGAAAAACGGATGCCGGTCGCCGACCGGGACCTGTACGACACGCCCGTCCCTGTCTGGAAGGCGGAGTCGTGACGCTGCTCGCGGCGTCCGCGGGCAACATCGTCGTCTGGATCGTCTGGGTCGGCGCGGCGCTGACCCTCCTCTCCACGGGGCTCGCGGTCGTGCTGTTCGCGAACCCCTTCTACTCGGCGCTCGCGCTCATCGGCAACCTCGCCTCGATCGCCGTCCTCTACCTCCTGCTGAGCGCCGAGTTCGTCGCGGCCGCGCAAGTGCTCGTCTATGCGGGCGCCGTCGTCGTCATGTTCGTCTTCGTCATCGGCTACCTCGGGGGACGGGCGGACGAGCCCTGGGCGGGCGGGCCGACGCTCCAGGCGGTCGCGGCCGTGATCGCCGCGGCCGCGATCGCCGTCGAGGTCGTCGTGGCCGTGGCGCTCAGAGCGGGGGACCGGCTCAGCGACTCGGCCGAGCTGAGCAACGGCTTCGGCTCGCCTTCGGAGATCGGCGAGCTCTTCCTCTCCGACCACCTGCTCGCCTTCGAGGTGACCTCGATCGTCCTCCTCATCGCAGCGGTCGGCGGCGTCATCCTCGGGAGCGCGGTTCCCACGGAGCGCCGGCAGTAGTGCTCGGTCCCGGCGTCGCCTCCTACCTCGTCCTCTCGGTCGTCCTCTTCGCGATCGGAGCGCTCGGCGTCCTCATCCGGCGAAGCCCGCTCATCATCCTGCTCGCCCTCGAGCTCATGCTGAACGCGGGCAACCTCGCCCTGATCGCCTTCTCCCGCCACGCCGGGAACGGCGACGGGCAGATCTTCGCGCTGACCGTGATGGTGGTGGCGGCCGCCGAGGCGGTCGTCGGGCTCGGGCTGATCGTCGCCGTCTCCCGCCGGCGCGTCGACCTCGACGTCGACCGGCTGACCTCGCTGCGGGGCTAGGCCGTGGAAGCCGCCGCCTGGATCGCGCTCTTCTCCCCGGCCGCGGCAGTCGTCGCGATCGCGCTCGCGGGCGGGCGCATCTCCCGCTTCGCGGCGGGCGTGATCGCGTCCGGGGCGACCGGGATCTCGTTCGTCTGCTCCGCGATCGTCCTCGTGCTCCTGCTCGGGAAGGACGCCGAGGAGCGCTCGGAGATCTCGAGGCTCTGGACCTGGCTCTCGGCCGGTGAGCTCGAGTTCGGGGCGGAGATCGTGATCGACCCGCTCTCGGTCTTCATGATGCTCGTCGTCTCGGGGGTCGGCTTCCTCATCCTCTCCTACGCCGTCGGCTACATGCACGGGGACGAGGAGGGGCGGCGCTACCACGCGTACAAGGCGCTCTTCGTCTTCTCCATGCTGCTGCTCGTCCAGTCGGGGAACCTGCTCCTCCTGCTCGCCGGCTGGGGCATGGTCGGCCTCTCCTCGTACCTGCTCATCAACTTCTGGCACTTCCGCAAGACGGCGGTGGACGCAGGGAAGAAAGCCTTCATCATGAACGCCGTCGGCGACGCCACCTTCGCGCTCGCGCTCTTCCTCCTCATCCAGCAGACGGGCGCGCTCGACTTCGGGTCCACGCTCGAGGAGGGTGTCCTCGAGGAGGGGAGCACCGTCGCCGTGCTCGTCGCACTGGGCCTCCTCGGCGGCGCCGTGGCGAAGTCGGCGCAGGTGCCGCTCCACACCTGGCTCCCCGACGCGATGGAAGGCCCGACGCCGGTCTCCGCCCTCATCCACGCGGCGACGATGGTGACGGCGGGCGTCTACCTGATCGCGCGCACGGCGCCGCTCTTCGAAGCCGCGCCGGCGATCCACGACCTCGCCGGCATCCTCGGCGCCGTCACCCTTCTCCTGGCCGGGCTGATCGCGCTCGCCCAGACGGACATCAAGCGCGTCATCGCCTACTCGACGATGAGCCAGATCGGCTACATGTTCGTCGCCGTCGGGCTCGGCGCGTACGGCTCCGGCCTCTTCCACCTGATGACGCACGCCTTCTTCAAGGCGCTGCTGTTCATGGCGGCCGGCTCGGTCATCGCCGCGATGGCCGGCACCCAGGACCTCGACCGCATGGGCGGCTTCCGCAAGGCGATGCCGTTCACGTTCGGCTGCATGGTCGTCGGCGGCCTCGCGCTGTCGGGCATCCCGCCGTTCGCGGGGTTCTTCTCCAAGGACGAGATCCTCGGGATCCTGGTCGAGCGGGGCGGCTGGCACGTCGTGCTGGCGGTGCTCGGCTACTTCGGCGCGCTGCTGACGGCGATCTACACGTTCCGGATGATCTTCCGCGCCTTCTACGGCGAGCCGGTCCCGGAGGCGCGCGAGCTCGAGGGGGGTCAGCTCGCCCACGGCGAGCCCGCCAACCCCGCGACCGGCGAGGCGGAGGACACGGAGGTG
>JBOHAJ010000310.1:0-9365 GCA_050697715.1 Gaiellaceae bacterium | reverse complement strand
GTCCTCCCCTGCTCCACGTACGCGAGGCCGAGGACGCCGATGACGGTGCTTCCCGACCGGAGCGGCACGCCGACGACCGCTCGAAACGGCTGGTCGTCAAGGTCCCGCCGGCGCCCCGACCACTCGTGGTAGTCGTCCACCGCCAGCGGCTCTTCGCTCTCCCACACCCGGCCGCCGAGACCCTCGCCGCGGCGTAGGCGGTAGCCGACGAAGTCGTCGAAGACGCCTGTGCCGAGCCGCACCGTCAGTTCGTCGCTTCCGGGCTCGGCCAGATACAGGTAGCAGTGCGACGTACCGACGAGCGCCCCGGCCCGGACCGCGATCGTATGGAGCACGCTCTCGGTGTCGAGCCGCTCGACCAGCCCGAGGGCCGTCTCGTGCAGGGCGGCGAGCTCTTGGTGCTGCCGCTTGCGCTCGGTCACGTCGACCAGGAAACCCTGGGTGTGTAGGGGTTCGCCCGTCTCGTCGCGTGCGATCGTGACCTCGTCGTGGAACCAGACCACGCGACCGTCGCGGGAAATGAGACGGTACTCGGTCGAGAAGGACTCGCCGCTCGCGTGTGCGCGTACATGCTCGGCCAGCACCCGCTCCCGATCGTCGGGATGGAGGAGCTTGGGGAAGAGCTCGGGATCGGTCAGCCACTCCTCCGGGGCGTAGCCGAGGATCGTCTCGACCTGCGGGCTGATGTAGATCGACGAGCTCGCCTCGTTGAGCTCGTCCATGTACGTCACGAGCGGTAGCTGCTCGGCGAAGGTGCGGTACCTGGCTTCCGACTCCCGGAGCCTGCCCTCTAGCTCGGTGAGCTGAGCGAGCGACTGCTCGAGTCGGCTCTTCTCGAGGGCGAGGCCCGCGTCGCGGCCGAGCGCTCGACCGAGGCGGGAGAGAAGTTTCGACCGCAGGGTGAGCACGGCCTATTTATCGGCAGGGACCGCGCCGCGAGTTAGCCGCCCAGCCGAGTAAGAGGCCGCGCGTGCCGGGGACAGAGCGCGAGCCAGTAGCCAGGATTGGGAGCGAGGCGACTCCCCCGTCGGGAGATCAGGCGACGCGGCGCGACTTCCCTCTGCTTTCGTCCCCACCTGCCCCTAATTTCGGCACGAGCACCTCTTTACAAGAGACATATCCGGTGCTCAATTAGAGCCCGGCGGGAGCGTTGAGCTCCCGCCGGGCAGCTGGGCCGTCCGTTACGGCCCCCATCCGCTGGCTCCTCCGAGTGCGGCCAGAAGGCCAGCGAGGAGCAGCGCGAGGCGCTGAGGCGTCAGCATGAGTTTCACCTCCTTTCCTGGTTGGGGGTGGCGGCCGCTGCGGTCGTCTAGGGACCCCAGCCGCTTGCGCCGCCAACGGCTGCGAGTGCGCCCGCCAGGAGCAGGAGCACGCCGGAGATGCGTGCACGCATAAGCACACCTCCTTTCGGTGGTCGCCGGCGGCGTTGCCGCCGGGCGTTGCCGCATGGCCGCATGCCGGTTGCCAGTGGGCGACACTATTGACGGTCGCCTCTAGGTCGGCAACCTGGGAGAATCGCGTCGTGAGCGAGAAGGAAGGGGTCTCAGGGGGGGAGACAGTCGGTGAGCGACTTCGTCGCCTCCGCCTCGCGCGCGGTCTCTCTCAGCGCCAGCTTGCCGCTGAGGGCATCTCCGCTGCCTTCATCTCACGTATTGAGGCGGGTAGCAGGCGACCTTCGGTTCGCGCCATTCGCCTGCTAGCCCGTAAGCTCGCCGTCTCGCCTGACTATCTCGAGACGGGCAAGCGGCTGGGGGAAGGCAACGAGCGCGAGCTCAAGCTGGCTGATGCGGAGCTTGCGCTTCGGTTTGCCGAGAAGCCGGCGGAGGCGGAGAAGACGTTTCGCGCGGTTCTTGAGGAGGCGGAAAGCAGTGGCGATCTCACGCTCGTCGCTCGTGCCCGTTTTGGGCTTGGCTTAGCGGCTTTCCAGCGGGGCGACCATCCTCGGGCCATCCGTGAGCTCGAGGCGGCGCGCTCGAAAGGAACCGTTGGTCCACTCTCTCAGCCTGATCTCTTCGCCACGCTGGGGCGAGCGTACGTTTCTGCCGGGCAGGCGCATCAGGCGGTCGAGCTTTTTCGCGCCTGCCTCGCCGAACTCGAAGAGAAGGAGCCCGCGAACGCGAGCGCGCAGATCCGCTTCTCCACCTACCTCAGCTATGCCCTCTCCGACATGGGCGAGCTTGCGAGGGCACAGGAGGTCCTCCAGAAGGTGCTGGAGCGGGCGGATGAGCTCGTTGACTCCTATTCGAGGATTCGCCTCCACTGGGCGCAGGCCCGTCTGGCCGCCGCCGGGGACGCGCCAGCAGATGCCCTCGAGCATCTGCGACGGGCGATCGCGCTGCTCGAGGCAACGGATGACCGCCGGCACCTCGGCCGAGCGCATCTGCTCTCGGCGGAGATACTCACTCTCCAGGACGACACCGAGACTGCGAAAGGGCACCTTGAAACCGCTGCCGCCCTCCTGGGAGAGCATCCCGACGCCGAAGACGAGTACTGGCTGAGGGCCGAGCAGGCGCGCCTCGCAGCCCGCAGCGGGAGGCCCGAAGACGCCGTTGCTCTCGCCCGCGAGGCGCTCGCCCTGATCGGAGACACAGACGCTGCCGAGCGCGGTACAGCCTACTGGGCACTCGGCGAAGGGCTCTTCGGCCTCGGCGACAAGAACGGTGGCAGCGAGGCTCTCCGTCAAGCCGTGGAACTGTTGAGCGGGGAGCGCCTCTGGCACGAAGCCGCCAACGCCTGCCGGAGTTGGGCTCGCCTCCTTCGGCAGAGCGGGCGGGACAGCGAAGCGTTCGACGTGCTCGAGCGGGCCACGCTCTTCGCCGCGCAGTCGACCCCAAGCCGCGTCCGCGCCCACCGGTAGCCAGGCTCCCTCCGCCCCGCCAGTAACGGCCTCGAGGGACTGAGGAAGTGTTGACAGTTCCGGCCGGGTCAGGAGTCGCCCCGGTCAAGTCCGGCTCGCCCGCTACCCTTGAGCCGATGCCAAATGTCATGTTTGAAATAGATGGAACCGAACCCAGCCTCAGCGAGGAGGAGGCGCTGCGGCTTGTCGCGGCCCTGAAGCGGCGGACTCTCCACTCGATCGGCGCCTTCCACCTCGCAGTCAGGCTCGAGCGAGAGGCGCGTTCTGCGCGCCCGTCCCGGCGCGTCATTCTGCGAGCGGAGGAGAGGATCGAACTCCGCCTTACGCTCGACGAGCTCGAGCGGAGCGGTGAGCTTACCGACCGACTCCGATCGCTTCAAACGGTTCTCCACGGCCAGCGAAGAGGCGGAAACTCCTGAGCGGGCTTCGCCTACCAGGCCCGCCTGGCCGGAGCAGTAGGGCGCAGGTCTATGCCGCTGTGTGAGCGAGGTGGCCGGGACCGGCGGTCTCCTCGGAGAGCCCTGCCGGTGGGACGCTGGCGCTGATCATCGACCGCGCCGGCGAGCAGCGCCACCCTGTATCGGACGGCATCTTCGCCGACGTTCACAGTCGCTGCACAGCCGGGAGAAGGCGCCCGACAACCCGCCGGAGCTCGTGATCACGTTCGGCTAGAGGCGTCTCGCCCGAATCGGGGAGCCCGGGCGATGCGGTTCGACGATTCCAGGCGGCAGCCCGCCGCCTATCGTTCGAGGCACTTCCCGTGATCTCCGATCCGCTCGGGGCCGCAGCCGGAGCGGATCGGACTCCTTCAGAAGCGAACGGCCCCCGTGCCGCAGGGGGGCCGTTCGCGTTTGCTGGGTTCGACCGGGGATATGCTCACGGTGCCCAGCGCACGGCGTCCGGCTTGTCCCCATCCGGCCGCGTGGTCTCGCAGAGGAGGATTGCGCGCTCGTGGTCGGCCCACGCGCAACGGAAGGTGACGGGGAAGCGCTGACGCGTCTCGAGGTCTCCGACCTTCTCTTCGACGCGCGTGAGGTCGGAACGCCACCCTTCGATCACTTCGCCGGCGAGAGCAAGGAGCAGAAGGAGGACGAGAACGAGCAGCGCCCTGCCCGCAGGCCCGCCAACCGCGGGCTCTCGGTGAGGTTCCGGAGCATGGACGGCGTTGACATGGGCGACGTCGACCTCGCAGAAGCGGACACGGGCCGGCCAACGTGGATGCTAGGTGCGCGGCCGGGCCGGCCCCTGTCGAATGACCGAGCGGTCATCGAGCGGTCATGAGGCGGTCATCGAGCCGTCATCGAGCGGTCATCGTGAGCTTGGAGAGCGAGCTCGACGGAGTAACATCCTTGTAACCCGTCTTTCCGGGGCAGGGCATTCGACGGTGCCGTGGCCATGACGCGAATTCTCGTCGTCGACGACGAGGCCAAGATCGTCAGCTTCGTGTCCCGTGCTCTGTCTGCGCACGGCTTCGTCGTGGACACGGCCTACGACGGTGCACGCGCCGTCGAGCTTGCGGGCACCGGAGCGTATGACCTCGTCGTGCTCGACCTCATGCTCCCGAGAATGGACGGCTTCTCGGTCCTGCGGGACACGCTGAAGGCGCGTCCCGAGCAGCGGGTTCTCGTGCTTTCGGCGCTCTCCGACGTCGCGTGCAAGGTCAAATGCCTGGAGCTCGGAGCTTCGGACTACGTGTCCAAGCCGTTCGAGCTGGCCGAGCTCGTGGCCCGAATCCGGGCGCGCCTTCGCGAACCGGCGCCGCCTCCGGCGGAGAGCGTCCTGCGGGCGGGAAGGCTGACCCTCGACCTCCTGCGGCGGACGGTCGACGCGGGAGAAGGGCCGGTCGCGCTTTCCGAGCGCGAGTTCCTCCTCCTTCAGCATCTGATGCGGAAGCCGGGCCAGGTTTGCACGCGCCAGGAGCTCCTTGCCGAGGTCTGGGGGTTCTCGTTCGATCCGGGCACGAACGTCGTGGACGCGTGCGTGCGCCGGCTGCGCTCCAAGATCGGCCATGACGCCATCGAGGCCCTGCGGAATGTCGGGTACAGCCTCAGCGCTCCGTAAGCACTGGCTCGAGCTCGTTTGGGCCCTGTTCGCCGCGGCGAACGTGGCGGCCATCCTCGTCGCGCCGGAGTGGGAGACCTTCCCCTCCCATCTCCTGTGGGTGAGCCTCATGCTGCTCTACGGGTTCCACGTCTGGCGGCTCTCGGCAACGGCTGCCGTGCTGACCGCAGTCGTTCTCGGCGTGGGTGGAGCGCTCGCGTGGGTCGCGTACAAGGGCTCGGCAGGCTGGGACGAGCTGATCGAGGTGCCGCTGATGGCAGCCGTCTTCGTCGCCGCCGCCTGGCATGCGCGGCGACGCGAGGCGGCGCTCGAGCGGGCCGAGCGTTCGGCCACGAAGGAGCATGAGTTCGTTCGCGACGCTTCGCATCAGCTCAGGACTCCGATCACGGTGGCCCGGGGGCACGTCGAGCTGATCGCAAGCGCCGGCGCCGGGGAAGAGGTTGCAAAGGACGCGGAGGTCGCCCTCCGCGAGCTGGACCGTCTGGAAACGATCTCCGACGGCCTGCTCATCATCGCGGCCGCAGATCACCCGGGTTTCCTCGGGCGGGAGGACGTCGACCTCGAGCGGGTGATCGTGAACACGGCTAGGCGGTGGGGTACTGCTGCCCCGAGGCGGTGGCTCGTGGACGTCAGGGCCGAGGGAACGCTGCCCGCCGACGAGGAGCGCCTTCTGACCGCGCTCGACGCGCTGGTCGAGAACGCCGTGAAGTTCACCCAGGAGGACGACCGCATCGCGATCGTCGGCCGTGCGGAGGGCGGCGTCGCGGTTCTCGAGGTGTCGGACACCGGGGTCGGGATCCCTTCCGCGTACCTGCCGCGGGTCTTCGACCGGTTCTCCCGCAGCGACGGGGAGGCACCGGCCTGGGGCTCGCGATCGTGAAGGCGATCGCCGAGGCCCACGGCGGGTCCGTGAGCGCGCGAAGCGAGCCGGGCAGAGGCGCGACCTTCGAGATTCGTCTGCCGGGGTTCCGGCCTGTGGAGCCCAGTGGTCTCGACCGAGAGGCGGAGGCGACGGGTTCCGGATACAGGCGAGGAGCCGTCGCGACGAAGAGCGTCGCTACCGGGCGAAGACGACGAGCAGGCTCAGGGACTCGTACGCGGTGAAGCGGTGTTCGGCGCCGGCCGCGACGAAGAGCGCCTGCCCCTCCGAGACCGGGAGCTCCTCGCCCTCGACGGTGAGGACGCCCGTCCCCTCGAGCACGACGTAGACCTCGTCGTCCTCGTGCGGCTGCTGCCGGTCGGGCTCGGGCGCGACGAGGACGTAGACGCCGACCTCCAGGCCCGGCGACTCGTGGATCACCTCGTAGCCGCCGCTCCCCGCTGCGAGGCGGCGCTGGACCTCCGCGACCTCGAACCGGTGGCCGGGCTTCAGACGGCCGCCGTCCTGAACCCGGGGATGATGTCGCGGCCGTACGTCTCCAGGATGTCCTCCTGCCCGTGGGTCATGAGATAGATGTTGAAGTGATCCACCCCCACCGACTCGAGCTCCTTGAGCTTCGCTCGGATCTGCTCTTCAGAGCCGATGACCGAGAAGCGGTCGCAGATCTCGTCGGTGACGAACTCACCGTGCTTGGCGCCCTCGCGGCTGTGCTCCTTGTAGTCGTAGAACTTCCGCGCCTTGACGTAGTCGGTCAGCTCCTTGGGGATCTCGGAGTTCTCCCCGTAGCGCTCGATCAGGTCCATCACGTGGTTCGAGACCATCGCGGGGAACCAGCGCACGGCCTCGCACGCCTCCTGCAGGTCGTCCGTGACGATGCTGGGCGCGCAGATGAGACACTGGAGCTCGTCGGGGTCGCGCCCGGCCTCCGCCGCAGCCGCGCGCGCCTGCTCCATGATCCACTGGATGATGATCGGGTCGGCGAGCTGGATGATGACGCCGTCGCCGACGCGGCCCGCGACCCCGAGCGCTTTCGGCCCGTAGGCCGCGATGTACATGGGAATCCGCTCCCGGCCCTTGGCCCACTGGAGCTCGAGCTCCTTGCCGTTCCACTTGACCGGTCGCCCGTTCATGAGGTCCTTCATCATCCGGCAGGCCGTCTCGAACTCCGCCATCTTCACAGGCTGCTGGCCGATCACCCTCCGGGCCGAGTCGCCGCGACCGATCCCCAGCACCATGCGCCCTCCGGAGATGTCGTGGAGGGTCGCATACGCGCTCGCCGTCACGGTCGGCTCCCGCGTCCCCGGGTTCGTCACGCAGTGGCCCAGCTTCAGCCGTTCGGTCTGCGTCGCGAGCAGCGTCAGGAGCGGGTAGCCCTCCTGCCAGAGGATGTGGGAGTCGTAGGTCCAGCCGTACTCGAACCCGTTCCGCTCGGCGAGCTGCATGAGCTCCACGAAGCGCGCGTGAGGGGGATCGGGTAGAACGGTGACGCCGAACGTGAGCATGGTCATTGCTGGACGGGGCACCGGGGCCTCCTGGGGTGGGAAAGCCCTGATTCTATGCGGCGTCCGCACCAACGCGGGCGCGCGCCAGGTCGGCAGCGGCGTGGACGAGCTGCACGAGGTCGGACTTGGGGATCCGGTTCGAGACGCGCAGCCAGCCGGCTCTGGAGGCGCCGGGCGGGTCCACCGTGAGTACCTCGATCACCTGGACGCCGCGCTGGGAGAGCGAGGGGGCCTGGCCCCGGCCGATCAGCCGGCCGCGGAAGATCACGGCGACGTCGACGTCGACCTCGGCGTCCGCTCCGTTCAGCGGGCGATTGCTCGTCTCGACCGCGTAGCCCGCGTCCTCGAGGAGGGAGACGAACTCCGGTTGGCGGGCCGCGAGGACGAGGACGCGAGACCCCTTCGCACCCATGATGGAATGATCCCCGCTCAGCGGGCGTTCAATCCTTCGAGCCATGGGTACTCTCGGGGGTATGCACATCGAGACGCTCGATCACGTTGCTCTCTGGGTCGCCGATCGCGACACGCTCGCCGGCTTCCTCACCCGCCACGTCGGCATGCACGTCATCGAGCGGACGGAGCGCTTCACGCTCCTCGGCGCCGACGCCCGGCGGGGCAAGCTGACGCTCTTCGAGGCGGAGGGCCCGCGTGAGCCCGGCGTGCTCGGCCGCGTGGCGCTGCGCGTCTTCGACCTCGAGGAGGCGCTCGCCGAGCTGCCTCCCGGGCTCGCCGTCGAGCGGCGTGACGGCTTCGCCCTCTTCCTGGCCTCGGAGGGTCTCAGGCTGGCGCTCGTGGAAGTCGACGAGGGGGTCGCGTACGACCTCGACCACGTGGCGTTCCGGGTGGCCGATCCGGACCGGAGCTTTGCGGAGCTCGCCCAGCTCGGGTTCGTCGCCGAGGGCCCGAGGCTCCGCGCCGGGGACGCCTACGTGGTCTTCGAGCCCGGGGACGTGGGCGAGACGGAGCGCCCGCTCCTCAACCACCTCGGGCTGCGGGTGGAGTCGGCGGACGCGCACATCGCCGAGGCCGAGCGTCGCGGCCTTCCCATCGCCGACGTCGTGGACGCGCCGAACACGTACGCGGTCTTCCTCTGGGGGCCGGACGGCATCAAGCTCGAGTACGTCGAGCACAAGCCGACGTTCTCGCTGACTTAGCGCCGCCTCCTGGCGATTCCCTTCCTGCCGCGCCGTTCCTGGAGCTTGTGTTCCACACGCACAAGTGGAGGAATGCGGATTTCGACCCTCTCGACCTTGTGACCGTGGAACACAAGCCTCGTCCGAGCCGTGCCTGACCTCGTCGTCGCGGGCGCGGGGATGGCCGGGCTCGTCGCGGCCGCGCGGGCGCGCGAGCTAGGCGCGGACGTGGTCGTCCACGAGAAGGGCGACCGCCCCGGCGGGTCAATGCTCCTCTCGAGCGGGGTCGTCTGGCGCTACCGCGAGTGGGAGCGTTTTCGCGCGGAGTGCCCCCGCGGCGATCCGGTGCTGCAACGGCTCGTCTGGGAACGGCTCGACGAGGCGCTCGCCTGGCTCGAGTCGCTCGGCGCCCCGGTCGTCTCGCGCGAGACGGGGAACCCGCTCACGACTGGGCTCCGCTTCGATCCGAAGGGGCTGATGGGAGCGCTCGTTCGCGTGATCGGTCGCATCCGGCTCCTCGAGCCGCTGACCGATCTCCCCGAGGGCACGCCTGTCGTCCTCGCCACGGGCGGCTTCCAGGGGAGTCCCGGCTTCGTCCGCCGCTTCATCACGCCCGAGGCGAACAGCCTCGTCCTGCGGGCCAATCGCTGGAGCGCGGGGGACGGCCTCCGGCTCGCACTCGCGCGCGGGGCCGAGCTGTCACAGGGAATGGACGAGTTCTACGGGCGAAATCTCGCGGCTGCGCCGCACATAACGCCCGCGGACTTCGCCCCCCTGGCGCAGGTGTACGCACGGCACTCGACGGTCGAGAACCTTGCGGGCGAGCGCTACGAGCCGCGCACCTGGTCGGAGGTGGACGTCGTCCAGTGGACGGCGCGGCAGCCCGGCGCCCGTGCCCGTTACCTCGTCCCGGACGAGGCGCTGGCCGAGCG
>JBOHAJ010000309.1:0-13656 GCA_050697715.1 Gaiellaceae bacterium | reverse complement strand
TCGTCGTCCTCGACCTCATGCTCCCGAAGGTGGACGGGCTCGACGTCTGCCGCCGTCTCAGGTCTGAGCGGAGCGCGGTCCCGATCATCATGCTGACGGCGCGCGGAGACGAGGTGGACAAGGTGATCGGCCTCGAACTCGGCGCGGACGACTACATCACGAAGCCGTTCTCGATTCGAGAGTTCATGAGCCGTGTCAAGGCGCTTCTGCGGCGGGCGCAGCTACCTCCGGTCGGGGCGCGGGACGAGGTGCTCGAGCTGGATGGGCTCCGCATCGACACCGCGCGGCGCTCGGTGGACGTGCGCGGCGAGCCCGTGCAGCTCACGTATCTCGAGTTCGAGCTGCTGCGGACGCTGGCCCGCAACCCGGGACGCGTGTTCACGCGCAAGGCGCTGCTCGAGGGCCTCTGGGGCGGTGCCGAGTACCGCGATCCGCGCACGATCGACGTCCACGTCCGGCACCTGCGCGAGAAGATCGAGCGCGATCCTGCCGAGCCCGAGTTCATCTTCACCGTGCGCGGCGCCGGCTACCGCTTCCGCGATGCCACCTGACGTGCGGCGATTTCACGCGAAAACGGTGAAGACTCTCACCAGCCTCAGCGTCAAGGTCGGTCTTGCCCTCTTCGTGGTCGTGGCCGGCGCGCTCGCAATCGTCTATTTCGCCGTCGTCCCGCAGCTCGAGTCCCGGCTCGTGGACGCGAAGCTGGAGGATGTCGCTGCGAGCGCCTCGGGGGTGAAGCGTGCATTGAGCCAGCGCAGCCCGTCCGAGTACCAGCCGGCCGCCGAGAGGCAGTCGGCGGTCGTCAACGCCCGCGTGGTCATCTTCGGGCGGCCGACGGACACGAGGCTCCTGAGCCTGGCCGACTCTCGACGCGGAGCCTTTTCGACCGACATTGAGCAGGATCCAGTGGCCCTTCGCGCTACGCAGACCAGTGGTGCTTCGGGCCGGGTGACGCGCGACGGCGACGAGTTCGCCGAGGCGGCGACTCTGGTCGACGCCGACACGGTCGTGCTCGTCTCCGCGAATCTCCAGGACGTGCTTGCCACGGTGCGGACCGTGCGCCGCAGCATCGTCGTGGCGGGCATCGGCTCCCTCCTCGTCTCCTGGCTCGTTGGCTACCTCGCCGCGTGGGCGTTCACACGGCGGCTCCGGCGTCTGGAGATCGCAGCCGGAAGGCTCGCCGCCGGCGACTTCGAGACGCCCGTTCGCGACCGTGGCCGTGACGAGGTCGGCCAGCTCGCCGGCGCCTTCGATGCCATGCGCCTCCAGCTCGCGCACCTCGACCGGGCGCGGCGGGAGTTCATCGCGAACGCCTCGCACGAGCTGCGGACGCCGCTCTTCTCGCTCGGCGGCTTTCTCGAGCTGCTCGGCGACGAGGACCTCGACCCCGAGGTGCGCCGCGACTTCCTCGGCGAGATGGGGGGCCAGATCGAACGTCTGACGCGTCTGGCCACCGATCTCCTCGACCTCTCGCGACTCGACGCGGGGCAGCTCGAGGTCGAGCGTTCCCCCTTCGACCTCGCGGCGGCCGCCCGGCTCGTCGCGGACGAGTTCCGCGTGCTCGCGGAAGCCGAGGAGCGCATCCTGAGCGTCGCTGCCGAAGGGCCGGTCGAGGCGCTGGGGGACGACGTGCGCGTGCAGCAGATCGGTCGCGCGCTCGTCGAGAACGTGTTTCGGCACACGCCTGCGGGAACTGCCGTCGAAGTGGCTGTCGGGACCCGGGACGGGACCGCGTACCTCAGCGTCCGCGATGAGGGACCGGGAATTCCGGCCGCCGACCGAGAGCACCTCTTCGAACGCTTCTACCGCGCCCGCGGCGGGCAGGCGTCGGGAAGCGGGCTCGGGCTGGCGATCGCCTCGGAGCTCGCGGCGCGCATGGAAGGGGCGATCGAGGTGTCCTCCGAGCCCGGCAGGACAGTCTTCACCCTGGTTCTGCCGCTCTTCGCGCCGGACACTCCACGTGAAAACGCGGAGCTTTCGCGCTCGCGCACGGCGACGCCTGCCTAGCCACGAACGGAAACAGTTGTCTCTTCTGACAACATCCTCGGAGCAGAGCCGGCGCCGGTGTGTCGCCACTACCATGTGAAGGCGTGCGCCCGGGACCCCTCGCCACCGTCGCCGTCGTCTCCGCCCTGCTGGGAGGGACCTGCGCGCTGGCGCTCGGGAAGGCCGTCGGCTGGGTGGACGACGAGGGACCTGCGGTCGTGGAACGGGTCGTCGTGTCCCCCTCGGATGGAGCGTCGCCGACGGCGAGCCGGAGCCCGACCGACGCGGCACGGCCGCTCACGGGAAGAGGTTTCGACGCGGCGGAGATCTACGAGAAACGGGCGGCGGGGGTCGTCACCCTCTACGCCGTCTTCGAGGGCGGCGGCGAGCAACTCGAGGGAACCGCGCAAGGATCCGGCTTCGTCGTCTCGAGAGACGGTTACATCCTCACCAACTCGCACGTGATCACGACGGCTGGAGAGGGCGGTGCGCCTGCGCAGGCGGTGGCGGCGGAGACCGTCTACGTCGAGTTCCGGGACGAAGACCGCGTTCCCGCCGAGATCGTCGGCTGGGACGTCTACGACGACGTCGGCCTGATCAAGGTCGATCCTGAGCTGCACACCCTCGCGCCGTTGCCGCTGGGGGACTCGGGTCGGGTCGTCGTCGGCGAGCCGGTTGCCGCCATCGGGAGCCCCTTCGGCAACGAGAGCTCGCTGCTCACGGGCGTCGTCTCGGCGACGGAGCGCTCGATCGACTCGCTGACCTCGCCCGGCTACAACCTCGTGGACGCGATTCAGACTGACGCGCTCATCAACCGGGGCAACTCGGGTGGGCCGCTCTTCAACGCCCGCGGCGAGGTGGTCGGCATTAACGCGCAGATCCGGAGCGAGTCGGGGAACGCCGAGGGCGTCGGCTTCGCTGTCCCCATCAACGCCGCCAGGCGCTCGATGGAGCAGCTCATCGCCACCGGAGAGGTGCGCTACGCGTGGCTGGGAGTGACGACCCAGACCGTGACGCCGCAGCTGGCCCGCCGCTTCGAGCTGGCGGCCGAGCGCGGCGCCGCGATCCAGGCCGTCGTGGACTCCAGCCCGGCGGCAGACGCGGGGCTGCGCGGCGGCGGCGCCGAGCGCACGTTCACCCTCATCCCCTTCCAGCCGGGCGGCGACGTGATCGTCGCCATCGACGGCCACGAGGTCGCGTCGGCGGAGGACGTCGTCCGGGAGATCACCCAGCGGCTCCTCCCGGGCGATCGCGTCCGGCTCACGCTCCTGCGCGGCGCGCAGCGCCTCGACGTCTTCGTCGTCCTCGGCGAGCGGCCTGCGACGCCTCCCGGGAGCGGCCGCTGAGCCAACTACACTCGCGCGGGTGGAGCGGCCGCGCGACGACCTCATCATCCTCGGGGACAACCTCGAGGTGCTCCCCGAGTTTGCGGACGAAAGCTTCCGCTTCGTCTACGCGGATCCCCCGTTCAACACGGGCCGCGCCCAGATCCGCAAGACGCTCGTGACCGTGGCGGACCCTGCGGGAGAGCGCACCGGCTTCGGTGGCCGGCGCTATCGCTCCACTCTCCTGAGCGAATCCCGGTACCGCGATGCGTTCGACGACTACCTCGGCTTCCTCGAGCCTCGCCTGCGCGAGATTCGCCGTCTGCTCGATCCCGAAGGGACGCTCTACCTGCACGTCGACTACCGGGAAGCGCACTACGTGAAGCTGCTCCTCGACGAGTTGTTCGGGCGCGAATGCTTTCTCAACGAGATCGTGTGGGCCTACGACTACGGCGCCCGCCCCCGCCGCCGCTGGCCGGCCAAGCACGACACGATTCTCGTCTACGTCAGGGACCCCGAGCGCTACCTCTTCGACGCCGAGGCGGTCGAACGCGAGCCGTACATGGCGCCCGGCCTGGTGACGGCCGAGAAGGCGGCGCGGGGCAAGCTCCCGACGGACGTCTGGTGGCACACGATCGTCTCGCCGACCGGGAAGGAGAAGACGGGCTACCCGACGCAGAAACCCGAGGCGATCGTACGCCGCATGGTGCAGGCCTCGACGGGCCGCGGCGATCGGTGTCTCGACCCCTTTGCCGGGAGCGGCACGCTCGGGGCAGTGGCGGCGAAGCTCGGGCGCCGCTACGTGCTCGTCGACTCGAGCCCGGAGGCGGTGCGCGTCGCGGCCGAGCGGCTCGAGCAGTTTGCGCCGGCCGTGCAAGGGGTAGAACCACCTTCCCGCCGGAAATCGGCTCGACTATCGTGAGGTTTCGTGCGGTTTAGGTCCCGGTTCTCGCAACGGCGGACAGATGCCTAGCGACGGCCGGTCCGGAGGGGTGGTCGCGCTCACGATTCCGGCGCGCGCGGAGTACATCGCCTTGGGCCGGCTGGCGCTGACGGGCCTCCTGCGCACGCAGGCGATCGAGCCCGAGGTGATCGCCGATCTGAAGCTTGCGCTCACGGAGGCGTGCACGAACTCGGTCCGGCACGCCTACCGCGATGGCCGGGAGGGGGTCGTCGAGATCCGCTACGAGCTGCGCGAGGACCGATTGAGCGTCGAGGTGGTGGACGAGGGCGGCGGCTTCGATCCCGCCGAGCTCGTGGCCGACGCCGACGAGGGCGGGCTGGGGATCGCCATCATTCGAGCGATCACGGACGAGCTGGATTTCGGGCCGCGTCCGAGCGGGGAAGGGTCGCGGCTCCGCTTCACGAAGCTGCTCCCGTAAGCATCGTTATTCTCGCGGCTGCTGTTGCATCTTCAGCACGTCAACGTCGGGACGAAGCTGCTCGCGGACTACGCGACGATCGCGAGCCGCGGCCTCATGGACCAGATCCGCCGCCTCGCGGAGCCGCTCGCCGGCAAGCGCGTCCTGCACCTCTCCGCCACCGCTTTCGGCGGCGGCGTGGCGGAGATCCTCTACACCCTCGTCCCGCTCATGCGCGACGCCGGCCTGGAAGCCGAGTGGCGCGTGATCTACGGGCAGGACGAGTTCTTCGACGCCACCAAGGCGATCCACAACGCGCTGCAGGGCGATCCCAAGGGCCTGAGCGAGGAGCAGGAAGAGACGTTTCGACGCTACAACCGGCTGAACGCGGAGGCCCTCGACGGGAGCTGGGACTACGTCATCGCGCACGACCCGCAGCCGGCGGGCGTCATCGAGCACACGCACGAGGTGGGGAGAAGGTGGATCTGGCGCTGCCACATCGATCTTTCCACGCCGAACCGGCCCGTGCTCGACTTCCTCAGGCCCTGGCTCGCCCGCTACGACGCGACCATCTTCCACCGTCGCCAGTACGTGCCCTCGTCGAACGGGCTCCCGCCCGCCTACGTCTGGCCGCCGGCGATCGACCCCTTCGCGCCGAAGAACATGGCCCTCTCGCTCGAGGACGCCGCCTACATCCTCGACCAGTTCGGGATCGACGTGGGGCGGGCCCTGGTCACGCAGGTCTCTCGCTTCGATCCCTGGAAGGATCCGCTCGGCGTCATCGAGGCCTGGCGCATCGTGCGACGCTCCCACGGCGACGTCCAGCTCGCGCTCGTGGGCTCGATGGCGCACGACGACCCGGAGGGATGGGATTACTACAACCGCACGGTGGACGCCGCCGCCGGCGATCCCGACATCTTCATCCTCTCCAACCTGAACAACGTGGGCTCCGTGGAGGTGAACGCGTTCCAGGTCTACTCGGCCGCCCTGCTCCAGAAGTCGGTGCGCGAGGGCTTCGGCCTCACCGTCACCGAGGCGCTCTGGAAGAGCCGGCCGGTCGTCGCGGGACGGGTCGGCGGGATCGTGGACCAGATCCAGGAGGGCGAGACCGGCTTCCTCGTCGACTCGGTGGAGGAGTGCGCCCTCGCGACGAAGGAGATCCTCGACGAGCCCCAACGGGCACGCGCGATGGCTCTCCGCGGCAAGGAGTTCGTGCGCGCGCACTTCCTCACGCCCCGGCTCCTGCGCGACTGGCTCGCGCTCTTCAACGAGCTGGACGGGAACGAAAACGAGGGCGCCGAGCTCGTCACCGCGCTGCGCGCCGTCTAGCGGACCCTGGTTAGGGTGTCCGAGTGCCCGGCCGGCGGAAGCTGATCGTCGTCTCGAACCGAGGTCCCGTCACGTTCACCAGGGAGGCGGACGGGGAACGCGTCGCGCGCCGCGGGGGCGGCGGGCTCGTGACGGCCCTCCGCAGCTTCGTCAGCCACCACGACGTCACGTGGATCGCGAGCGCGATGAGCGACGAGGACCGCGCGGTCTCGGTCGAGGCTCGAGGAGAGGCGATCGAGGAGACGGCGCGCGACGGCTCGCCCTACCGTCTACGCTTTGTCGCGCACGATCCGAACGCCTACGACTGGTACTACAACGTCATCTCGAACCCGGTCCTCTGGTTCGTCCAGCACTACCTCTGGGGCCTGGCGAGCGCGCCTGACGTGGACCAGGCTCTCCACCACGCGTGGGAGGAGGGATACGTCGTCGTGAACCGAGGGTTCGCCGCGGCCGTTCTCGAGGAGCTCGAGCGCTCGCCGGACTCGGCTGTGCTCTTCCACGACTACCACCTGTACGTCGCGCCGCAGCTCGTGCGCGAGCAGGCGCCGGACGCCCTGATGGCCCACTTCGTGCACATCCCCTGGCCGATGCCGGACTCCTGGCGCGTCCTCCCGGACGTGATCCGCCGGGCGGTGCACGAGGGCATCCTCGCCAACGACGTCGTCAGCCTGCACACCGGACGCTGGAGGCGGAACTTCCTGCGGAGCTGCGAGGAGATCGTCGACGCCGAGGTCGACGTCGACGCGGGCGAGGTGCGCGTGGGCGGGCACACAGTGCATGTGCGCACGCGTCCGATCTCCGTCGACCCGGACGAGTTCGACGAGTTCTCCGAGAGCGACGGCGTGCTCGCCGCCGAGCAGGCGATCGTGGAGTCCCGGCCCGAGTTCCTCGTCGTCCGGGTGGACCGCACCGACCTCTCGAAGAACATCGTGCGCGGCTTCCGTGCCTACGAGCTCCTGCTCGAGGCGCATCCGGAGCTGCACGGGCGAGTCCACATGCTGGCGCTCCTGGATCCGTCTCGCCAGGACATCCCCGAGTACTCGGAGTACCTCGGCGCGATCCAGCGCGCGGCTCGCACGGTCAACGACCGCTTCCAGCACGAGGGCTGGATTCCGCTCGAGCTCAAGATCGAAGACAACTTCCCGCAGGCTGTCGCCGCGTACAAGCAGTTCGACGTCCTCCTCGTCAACGCGATCTTCGACGGCATGAACCTCGTCGCGAAGGAAGCGCCGCTCGTGAACACGCGCGACGGGGTGCTCGTCCTCTCCGAGAACGCCGGCGCTCACGAGGAGCTCGGGGAGTGGGCACTGACCGTCAACCCCTTCGACGTGGCCGGTCAGGCCAAGGCGCTGCACCACGCCCTGACCATGCCCCTCCAGGAGCGCCGGTCGCGTCTGGGGGCGATTCGCGCTTTCGTGCGGGAGCACGACATCGGCGCGTGGATCGACACGCAGCTCCACGACCTGGACGAGGCCAGAACTACACTTCACGCCTAGGCACAAGCGTGGGCGGTGACAGCGACTCCTTGAGCCACGTCGACGAGGCGGGCCGGATCCGCATGGTGGACGTCGGGTCGAAGCCCGTGAGCCGCCGGCGGGCGGCCGCGCACGCGTTCGTGCGGATGCGCCCGGAGACGGCTGCGCGGCTGCGCGCTCTCCCCAAGGGGGATGCGCTGGCCACCGCCCAGGTGGCGGGGATCATGGCGGCCAAGCGGACGGCGGAGCTCATCCCTCTCTGCCACCCGCTTCCCCTCTCCCACGTCGACGTGACGCTGGACGTGCGAGAGGACGGGGTCGAGATCGCGGCGACGGCGGAGACGACCGCACAGACGGGTGTGGAGATGGAGGCGCTGACCGCGGCCGCGGTCGCAGCCCTGACCGTCTACGACATGGCGAAGGCCGTGGATCCCGGGATGGTGATCTCCGAGGTGGGCCTCGTGGAGAAGACCAAGGAGGCGCTCGAGTGAAGGCCGCGGTGCTGACGATCTCGGACGGCGTCTCCGCCGGGGAGCGCGAGGACCGCAGCGGTGCTGTCCTGGCCGAGCTCCTGGCGGCGGACGGATACGGGGTGGAGCGGCGCGTCGTCCCTGACGAACGCGACTCGATCGCGGCGGCGATCAAGGCGCTCGCGGCGCAGGCCGACCTCGTGCTGACGACCGGCGGGACCGGTCTCGCGTTGCGGGACGTCACGCCCGAGGCCACGCTTGACGTTGTCGACCGACTCGTACCGGGCATCGAGGAAGCGCTTCGCGCCTCCTCGATCAGGAAGACGCCGCACGGGCTTCTCTCGCGCGGCGTCGCCGGGGTCGTCGGCTCCACGCTCGTCGTGAACCTGCCCGGCTCGCCCGGCGGCGCCCGGGACGGTTGGGACGTCCTCCGCCCTGCGCTGCGCCACGCGCTCGAGCTCCTCCGCGGCGAGCCGACCGCCCACGGCCAGACGTGATGGTGGAGGCGCTCGCCCGCTACCCCCGGCTCTTCGCCTCGCTCGTCAAGGTCGAACACACCGTCTTCGCGCTTCCCTTCGCGTACATCGGCGCGTTCCTCGCCGTGGACGGTGTCCCGGCCGCGGGCGACCTCTTCTGGATCACCGTCGCCATGGTCGGGGCGCGAAGCTTCGCCATGGCGCTGAACCGCCTCATCGACGCGGGCATCGACGCGCGCAACCCGCGCACCGCGAGACGAGAGCTTCCCCGCGGAGCGCTGCGATCGTGGCAAGTGGTCGCCTTCTCCCTCGGGTCCCTCGCGCTCTTCCTCGTCGCCGTCTACCAGCTGGAGCCGATCGTCCGCTGGCTCTGGCCGATCCCGGTCGCGGCCTTCGTCGTCTACCCCTACCTGAAGCGGATCACCTGGCTGTCGCACTTCTGGCTGGGGCTCGTCGACGGACTCGCTCCGGTGGGCGCCTGGGCGGCGATCACGAACGAGCTGCCGTGGGAGGCCTGGGCGCTCGGCGCTGCCGTGGCCGCCTGGGTGGCGGGCTTCGATCTGCTCTACGCGCTCTTCGACCTGGACGTCGACCGGGCGCAGCGGCTCTACTCCCTGCCGGCACACTTCGGCGCGGCCGCCGCTTTTGCCGCCTCACGGGCGTCTCATCTCCTCACCGTCGGCTTTCTCGTGGCAGCGGGTCTCGGACTGTCCGTGGGCGCCGCGTACTGGCTGGGTGTTGCCGCCGCCGCCGGCCTGCTCGCCTACGAGCACGCCCTCGTCTCGCCCGGGGATACGCGCCGGCTGGACACGGCGTTCTTCACGATGAACGGCGTCATCAGCGTGACCTTCTTCGCGTTCGTGCTCGTGGACGTGCTGGTGTGATCAGGGCGCGCGGCCTCGAGCGGCGCTTCGGCGAGAAGCGCGTTTTCCGCGCGCTAGACCTCGACGTGGAGGAGAGGGACTTCGTCGTCGTCACGGGGCCCAACGGGTCGGGCAAGTCCACGCTCCTCGCCCTGTGCGCCGGCCTGCTCGCGCCCACGCGCGGGGAGCTCGACGTGGCTGCCGAGCGGGAGCGGATCGGCTACCTCGCCCACGAGCCGCTCGTCTATCGGGAGCTGACCGCGCTCGAGAACCTCGACCTCTACGGCCGGCTCTACCGCGTGCCCGAGCGCCGGGAGCGGATCGGCATGCTCCTGGAGCGCTTCGGCCTCTGGGAGGCGCGCCACGACCGCGTCGCCGTGTACTCGCACGGCATGCAGCAGCGGCTCGCGCTCTGCCGCACGCTCCTGCACGAGCCCGTCCTGCTCCTCCTGGACGAGCCCTACGCCGGTCTCGACGAGGCCGGGGTGACGCTGCTCGACGGCGAGCTGGCGGAGCTCGCGGAAACGAGCACGGTCGTCCTCGCGACGCACGATCCAGAACGCGTCGCGCGGCTCGCAACTGGGCGGCTCGCGCTCGCATGACCGTCGCTCGCCTTCGCTCGCTCCGTGTCATTCCAGACGCGTCAGCGTTCCCACGGACCCCCTTCTTTGATTCCGTGGTGGAACCTCGCGGTTCCCCCACACCCCTTCCACACGCTCATAGACCGAGGGTCGGCCTATGAGCGCGTATCTCGGCGACGTGGTGACGCTTGCGCGGAAGGATCTCCTGCTCGAGCTGCGCTCCCGGGACACCGTGCCGGCGATGCTCCTCTTCGTCGTCTCGACGCTCGTCGTCTTCAATTTCGCCCTCCCGGCCGAGTCGGGCGATCGCGCCGCCTACGGGCTCCTCTGGGTGGCGATCGTCTTCACCGCGCTGCTGGGCCTCACCCGCGCCTTTCTGGCCGAGCGCGAGCAGCGCGTGCTCGACGGGCTCGTTCTCACGCCGTGCGACAGGAGCGCCATCTGGCTCGGCAAGGTCGTCGCAGTCGCCGTGTTCCTCCTCCTGGCGGAGGCGGTGGCGCTGCCGGCGTTCGACGTCTTCTTCGAGCCGGTGACGTGGGAGCTCGCCGCCGCCGTCCTCCTCGCCGACGCCGGGCTGGCGGCGGTCGGCACGCTTCTCTCGGCGATGGCGGCCGCGGCTCGCACGCGCGAGCTCCTGCTTCCGCTCCTCTTCCTGCCGCTCGCGATCCCGATCGTCGTCGGCGGTGTGGGCGCCTCCATTGCTGAGGATCCCGGCCGCTATCTCGGCTTCCTCGGTCTGTACGACCTGGTTTTTGCGATCCTGTCCTGGGCGAGCTTTGAGTATGTCGTTACGGAATAACCGGACCGTCGCGCTGGCCTCGGCGGCGGCCGCTCTGCTCCTCGGGGGCGTTGCCCTCGCCTTCTACTGGGTGCCGAACGCGCCGGAAGAGGGCTTCCGCCAGCGCATCTTCTACATCCATGTTCCGGTCGCCCTGACGGCGTACGCCTGCTTCGCCTGGGCGGCGTGGAAAGCGCTTCGGCTGCTCTGGACGCGCGACCAGCGCTACGACCTCGAGAGCTACACCGCCGTGCACATGGGGGTCATCTTCGGCGTCCTCACGCTCGTCACCGGCTCCATCTGGGCGAGGACGTCCTGGGGGCCCTGGTGGAGCTGGAGCGAGCGGCAGCTCGTGCTCTTCCTCGTGCTCTTCCTCTTCTACTCGGCCTACTTCATGCTGCGCTTCTCGACGGATCCCGGGCCGCGGCGCGCCAACATGTCGGCGGTCTACGCGCTCTTCGGCGTCGTCCTCATCCCGATCAGCTTCCTCGCCATCCGGCTGGCCGAAGGCCTCATCCACCCGGTCGTCTTCGACCGCGACCTGAACGAGAACCTGGCCGCGAGCCAGCTCACGACCTTCGGGGTCTGCCTCTTCGGCACGCTCGCGCTCGCCGCCGCGCTCTACACGAACGAGCTCACGGGCAAGCGGATCGACGAGCGCTTGCGGGAGCTTCGGGAGGCTCTGTCGTGACGAGCGCGGAGAAGTACGTCACCGCCGCCTACCTGGTCGTGCTCGGCGTCGTGCTCCTCTACGTCGTTCTCTACTCCTTCAAGCTCCAGCGCCTGGAGCGGGAGATCGCCGAGCTGACGGAGCTGGCGCGACGGCGCAAGGAGCAGAAGGCGGCCTAGTGCCCCTCCCGGCAATACAGCATCATCGGAAGGGGCATTAATGGGAGAGCTCGCCCTCGTCTTCTTCTGGCCGGCTCTCGCGGGGTACGCGGAGGCGGCCTTCGCCTACGCGGGCGACACCTTTCGACCGGGGCGGCTCGTCCGCTGGGCGATCTGGGGCGTGCGCTTCGGCTGGCTCGCGCAGACTGCGCTCCTGATCGCGCAGGCTGCCCATGCGGACGGCTTCCCGTGGGGAAGCTGGGCGGGGTCGCTGAACCTCTTCGTCTGGATGTGCGTCGGCACCTACCTCGTCTGGGGCTGCCGGGCGCCCTTCCGCCTGCTCGGTCTCGCCGTGATGCCGCTCGCCGCCGTCCTGCTCGCGCTCGCCTGGGCGACGGGAGGCGTGGGCGAGCCCGCGCGGAGCGAGTTCGGGAACGTCTTCCTCGCCTTCCACGTGGGGCTCGTTCTCGCCGCCTTCGCCGGGTTCACGCTCGCCGCCGCGCTGGCCGCGCTCTACCTCTGGCAGGAGCGGCGCCTGAAGCGGCGTGCTCCGCGTGTCCTGCGCTTGCCCGCCCCCTCGCTGGAGACCCTGGACGGGCTCACCGGACGGACGGTGGCCCTCGCGCTTCCCGCGCTGACGCTGGGAATCGGGATCGGCTTCGCGCGCCTGTCGTCGCGGGGCGGCGCCTTCGACGCCACGATGGCCGTCACGCTCGTCACCTGGGTCGTGTACGCGGCCTTCCTCGTCCTTCGTCATGAAGCGGGCTGGCGCGGGCGCCGCACGGCCGAGATCGCGCTGGCCGGCTTTGCGCTCGTCGTCCTCGTCCGCCTCGCGCTCACCCCGTTCGGTCACTTCTGATGAGACTGATCCTCGTCGGCACGTCGCACCGCCGCGCTCCCGTCGAGCTGCGGGAGCTGCTCGCCTACGACGCCGAGCTCCGCCGCGCGAGCCTCGCGCGCCTTTCGGAGGACGGCGCCGAGGCCGCCATCCTCTCCACCTGCAACCGCACGGAGGCCTATCTGGTGGCGGCCGACGTCGAGGACGCCGAGGAGCGCGTCCACGCCGAGCTGAGCTCGCTCTCGGGCCTTTCCCGCACCGAGCTCGCGCCCGCGCTCTATACGCTCACGGACGAGGCGGCGGCGGTGCACCTCTTCCGCGTCGCCGCCGGCCTCGACTCGCTCGTCCCCGGCGAGGCGCAGATCCTCGGACAGGTCCGCGCCGCCTACGAGGCCGCGCGCGAAACCGACACGGCAGGCGCCACCCTCCACCGCCTCTTCCGGCAGGCGCTCCGAGTGGGGAAGCGCGTGCGCACGGAGACGGCCATCGGAGAGAACCCGGCCTCCGTCTCCGCCGCCGCCGCCGAGCTCGCCGAGCGCGTCTTCGAAGAGCTCGAGGGGCGCTGCGTCCTCGTGCTCGGCGCAGGCAAGACGAGCGACCTGACGGCGGCCAACCTCCTCTCGCGCGGCGCGGGCGAGATCGTCGTCGCCAACCGTTCGCGCGAGCGGGCGGAGGGGCTCGCGCGCCGATACGGCGGCCGCGCGGTCGGGCTCGAGGGCGTCGAGGAGGAGCTGGAGCGCGCCGACGTCGTGGTCGCCTCCACGAGCTCGCAGGGCTACCTCCTCTCCGCCGAGCAGGTGCGGCGCGCGATGGCGCGCCGGCGCGGCCGGCCGGTGTTCTTCATCGACATCGCGGTGCCACGCGACATCGACCCCGCGGTCAACGAGATCGACGACTGCTACCTGTACGACATCGACGACCTCGAGCGCGTCGTCGCCGAGTCCGTTGCCGGCCGCCGCGAGGAGGCGGTGCGCGCGGAGGTGATCGCGAGCGAGGAGGCGGACGGCTTCCGCGCGTGGCAGCTATCGCTCGACGTCGTGCCCGCGATCGCCTCCCTCCGGGCGCTGGCGGAGTCCATCCGGCGGGCGGAGCTCGAACGGGCGGAGCGGCGCCTCGGCCCCCTCACGCCCGGCCAGCGACGGGCGGTGGAGGCCCTGACGGCAAGAATCGTGGACAAGCTCCTGCACCTGCCGACGGTGCGCATGAAGGAGGCTGCCGCGGCGGCCGACGGCGTTCTCTACGCGGAAGCTGTCCGGCACCTCTTCGGGCTCGGCGACGAGTCCTCGGACTCCTGGGGCGACGCTGGCAAGGGAGGCAAGTGAGCGGCGCGCAGGACAGTGCACGGG
>JBOHAJ010000308.1:0-2497 GCA_050697715.1 Gaiellaceae bacterium | reverse complement strand
CGAGCTAAACGCTTGATCGGCGATTACGGCACCGCCGGCTGACGGCCGAGACGCGGCGCCGCTCGCCACGCTCGGCCTTGCACGTACTACCCGGGCCGAGCTGCGGCCGATCACGGCGACCGTCTTGGTCTCGACCGCCCCCGACGGCGCCCTAATTACCGACCAAACATCTAGAGAAGCTCTTCGTCGGGCACTTCCCGGATCTGCCGGGCGGGGTTCCCCACGACGACGGCTCGGGCCGGCACGTCACGGAGGACGACCGCGCCCGCCCCCACGAAGGCCTCCTCACCGACCTCGATCCCGGGGAGGAGGACGGCGCCTCCCCCCACCCGTGCGCCTCGGCGGATCGTGGGCCCGCGCATCTCGTTCAGGCGGCGCTCCATGCGGCCCATGTAGTCGTCGTTCGTCGTCACGACGCAAGGCGCGATGAAGACGTCCTCCTCGAGCGTCGAGTACGCCGTCACGTAGGCGTTCGCCTGGATGCGTGTGCGCGCGCCCACGCTCGTGTCGTTCTCGACGAGCGAGCCGCGTCCGACGATCACCTCGTCTCCGAGGTCGCAGCGCTCGCGCACGCAGGCCTGATCGCCGACGATCACGTTCCGCCCGAGGCGTGTGCCCGCGAAGACGACCGCCCCGGCCAGGATGCGCGACCCGTCGCCGACAACGAGCGGCGGGAGCTCCTCGCGCCGGGCGGTGGAGCGCGCGCCCAGCACGGGCTGCTTGCCGACGACGGCCTGGTCGCCGACGACGACGTCCTCGCCCAGCACGGTCCCGGGGTAGACGACCGCGGTCTCGGCGACGGCAGTCACACGCGCTCTCGCTCGAGCGACGCCTGGAGCTGCTCGAGCGCACGCACGACGCCGAGCCCGGCGCGGGCGGCCTCGAAGCGCCCGCTCCCGCCGCGCACGAGCGTGAGAAAGTGCTCGCACTCGAGGCGAAGGGGCTCGTCGTTCGGAATCTTCGGGGACCAGATGTCTCCGCTGCGCGTCTGCCACTCGCCGTACGTGTCCGAGCGCTGCTCCGGCCCTTTGTCGTAGACGGTCACCTTGCGCTCGAGCTCCATGTCGTCGAAGACCGCCATCTTCTCCTTCCCGACCACGGTCATCTTCCGCATCTTGTGCGGGTCGAGCCAGGAGAGGTGCATGTGGGCTACGACTCCGGAGGGGAAGCGCAGGTAGCAGAAGGCGACGTCCTCGATCCCCTCGGTGAGGAAGGACTCGCCGCGCGCCCAGCACTCCACTGGCTCTTCGCCGACGAGATGGAGAATGACCGAGAGGTCGTGGGCGCCGAGGCTCCAGAGGACGTTCTCGTCGCGCCGGATCTGGCCCAGGTTCTGGCGGTTCCCGTAGATGCAGAGGATGTGCCCGAGCTCGCCCGATTCGACGAGCTCCTTCAGCTTCGCGACGCCGGGGTGATAGAGGAGCAGGTGGCCGGGCATGAGGACGAGGCTGCGCTCCTCCGCCAGGGCGACCAGCTCCTCCGCGTCCGCCGCCGTCGTGGCCAAAGGCTTCTCGACGAAGACGTGCTTGCCGGCCAGGAGCGCCCGCCGGGCGAGCTCGTGATGGGTGACGACGGGAGTGGCGATCACGACCGCCTCGAGCTCTTCGTCCGCGAGCAGGTCGTCGAAGCTCGTGGTCCTTCGCGCCTCCGGGTAGCGGGCGGCATAGCGGTCGAGGTGCGTCTCGTCGCTGTCGGAGAGCCAGGCGAGGCGGGCGCTGGGGAGGTCGTCGATGTTGCGGGCGAGGTTCGGGCCCCAGTAGCCGAGGCCGGCGAGGCCAACCCTCAGAGTTTCCATACCCGCCCGTCGGCGCCGCCGCTCTTGCCCGTCGCGTTGCGGAAGTCGACGACGAGGCGGGCGCCGTCCGCGAGCCGACCGTAGTCGATCCCGGAATGCGCCGTGACGATGGCAACGCAGTCAGCCTCGGCGACGGCGCCGTCGAGCTCCCGGGAGGCGAGCCCGTGCTCGGGGAGCTCGGGCACGTGCGGGTCGTGGTAGGAAACGTCGGCGCCCTCCTCGCGGAGCAGCTCGATCAGCTTGAGCGCCGGCGACTCGCGCAGGTCGCCCACTTCGGCTTTGTAGGCGACGCCCACGAGGTGGATGTGGCTGCCCTTGACCGCACGCTCCTGGGAGTTGAGGGCGCGCGTGATCTTCTCCAGGCAGAAGTACGGCATGTTCTCGTTGATCTTCCCCGCGAGCTCGACGAACTCGGTGTAGAAGTCGTACTCGCGTGCCTTCCAGGCGAGGTAGAAGGGATCGACGGGCAGGCAGTGGCCGCCGAGGCCCGGGCCCGGCTTGAAGCTCATGAACCCGAACGGCTTCGTCGCCGCGGCCTCGACCACTTCCCAGACATCCACGCGCATACGGTCGCAGAGCTGAGCCAGCTCGTTGACGAGCGCGATGTTCACGGAGCGTTCCTGAGAGTTCAGGGCGCGCGTGACCTTCTCCAGGCAGAAGTACGGCATGTTCTCGTTGACCTTCCCGGCCAGCTCGATGAAC
>JBOHAJ010000307.1:0-6315 GCA_050697715.1 Gaiellaceae bacterium | reverse complement strand
GGCCGGGCGCTCTGAGCTCTACGATGTGCCGATGACCGCGTGGGTGCGCCCTCCGCGCTTGCGCACCACCGACGCCGAGGAAGGCGAGCGGCGCGCCACGTGGCTCGAGCTCTTCTTCGACCTCATCTTCGTCGTCGCGATCGCCCAACTCTCCCACGAGCTGGTCGACGACCACAGCCTCGGCGGGTTCGCACGCTTCGGCGGGCTGTTCGTCCCCGTGTACGTCGCCTGGCAGGGCTTCAGCGCCTACGCCGACCGATTCGACACGGACGACCTCGCCTTCCGCCTGAAGATGTTCGTCGCCATGCTCGCGATCGCGGCGCTCGCGATCCTGATCCCCGACGTCTGGGACGGCAAGCGCACGAGCGGCTTCGCGCTGGCGTACGTCGCGCTGCGAGTGATCATGCTCGGGCTCTACCACCGGGCGTACCGATCGGCCCCGGCGGCGCGCCCCCTCATCCGCCGCTACGGCGCGGGCTACTCGCTCGCCGTGGGCATCTGGCTCGTCTCGGTGGCGGTCCCCGAGCCCGCCCGGTACGTCCTGTGGGGCATCGCGCTCGCCGTCGACCTCAGCCTGCCTCCGCTCTCGACCCGGCTCCATCGCACCATTCCCACCCACGGCAGCCACCTGCCCGAGCGCTGGGGCCTCTTCACGATCATCGCGTTCGGCGAGTCGGTCGTGGCCGTCGCCCTCGGCACCTCGGCGACCGAGTTCGAGGTCAGCTCAGCCGTGGCGGCCGCGCTCGGCTTCCTGGCGGTCGCCTGCCTGTGGTGGGTGTACTTCGACAAGCACGAAGGCTTGACGGTCGAGGGCACCTCCCCCGCCATGGTGATCTACTCCTACGCCCATCTGCCACTCTTGGTCGGGCTGGCGGCGGTCAGCGCGGGCATCAGCCTCCTCCTCAAGGAGGCGGATCGCGACCACCTCACGACCGGCGCCACCGTGGCGCTTGCCGGCGGGAGCGCCTTGTACCTCCTCGCTCTGCTGATCGCACACTCGGTCACGCGGCGCACCGCGTGGCGGGCGGTGGTGCGGGCCAGGCTCGTCACGATCGCGGGCTGCGGCGCCCTCGTGGCCGTGGCGCATCTTCTCCCGCCCGTGGCGACGGTGGCGATCCTGCTCCTGCTCCTGGCCGTGCTCGTCGCCGCCGAGGGCACGTTCGTTCGGTCCGAGGCGGCCTAGAGGTCCTTTACGGCTTCGGGATCGAGAGCCAGGCGTCGACTCCGCCGCCCTGGCGGTTGGCGGCGTGCGCCGAGCCGGCATGAGCGCTGGCGATCACCTTCACGATCGCAAGACCGAGGCCGGTGCCTTCGCCGAAACGTGCCTCGTCGGCGCGACTGAAGCGCTCGAACGCGCGGGCAAGGAACTCGGGCGGGAACCCAGCGCCCTGGTCGACCACGTGCAGCTCGACAGTGCCGTCCCTCTCCACCGCGCTGAGGTGGATCGATCCCGCGCCGTGACGAAGGGCGTTGTCGACCAGGTTTCCGAGCGCCTGCTCGAGGCGAACGGCGTCCCCAATCACCTGGAGCCCGTCCGGCGCGGCGACCTGGATCGCGCGCCCGGCCCTCTCCGCCTCCGGCCCGAAGCGGTCGGCGACTCCAGAGAGGACGTCGGCCACCGAGAGCGGCGCGCGGCGAAGCGGGAGGCGTCCCTGGTCCGAACGAGCGAGAACGAGGAGGTCCTCCGCGAGCCGGGCGAGACGATCCGTCTCGGTGGCAGCCGAGCGGAGCGCCTGCTCGAGCTCCGCGGCGGAGCGAGGACGCCGAAGCGCGAGCTCGAGCTCTGCCTTGAGGAGGGAAAGCGGGGTGCGTAGCTCGTGGCTCGCGTCGGCAAGGAAGCTCCGCTCCCGCTCGAGCGCCCTTTCGAGCCGCTCGAGCATGGCGTTCAGAGTCTCGCCCAACCGGAGGACCTCGTCGCGTGATTGCGGGAGCGGCAGGCGCCGACCAGGCTCGGCGGCGGAGATCGCCGCTGCCTCGATGCGCATCGACTCGACAGGGCGAAGAGCGGCCGCCGCGAGCGCGTAGCCGAGCAGCGACGCGACGAGCAGCGCAGCCGGCCCGGCCACGAGGAACTCGCGGAGGAGCCCTCGAAGGGCCTCCGCCCGCTCCTCGAGCGAGGCGCCGACAATGAGCACGAACCTGCCGTTCGAGTCGTTTACGGGCGTCGCGAGGAGCCGCGCCTGCGCCTGGACACCAGGGACGTTGCTTCGCTTGAGAAAGAAGGCGCCCTTCGTCAGAGCGCGTGTGAGCTGGTCGGGCTCGAGGAGCGGCCGCCCGCTGACACGCGGCGTCGCGTCGACGATCCTGCCCTCGGAATCGAGTACCTGGACGAAGCGCTCGTCCTGATCGAGCCTTCCTGGGCCCTCCCCCAGGCCGGAGCCACCCCGGGCAATGAGCGCCGCGACTTCCCCGGCACGCGCCTCCAAGCCGTCGTTGATCGCCTCGTCGAGCGAGGAGCCGAGCCGGAGGTAGAGAAATGCGCCCGCCCCCACGAGCACTGACGCCATCGCGAACGCGAACGCAAGCGTCAGGCGCAGGCGGATGGGAAGCCGGCTCACCGCTGCTCGGATCCGCCGTCCCGCCGCAGGCGGTAGCCGGCGCCGCGCACCGTCTCGATCGACCTCCGGCGGAAGGGCCGGTCGATCTTCTCACGCAGGTAGCGCACGTAGACGTCGACCACGTTCGAGCGGTTCTCGTAGCCGTAGTCCCAGCAGTGCTCGAGCAGCTGATAACGGGAGAGAACCTGCCCCGGACGGCGCATGAACGTCTCGAGCAGGGCGAACTCCTTCGTGGAGAGGCCGATCTCCTCCTCGTCCCGCCAGACCTGGCGTGTGGCCGGGTCGAGACGAAGATCGCCCACCTCGAGCACGGTCGGACGCTCGAGCGGAGGACGCCGCGCGAGAGCGCGCAGACGGGCGAGGAGCTCGGCGAAGGAGAAGGGTTTCGTCAGGTAGTCGTCGGCACCCGCGTCGAGGCCGTTCACCCGATCCTCGACGGCGTCTCGTGCGGTGAGCATGAGCACGGGCGACCACGTCCCGCCCTCGCGCAGCCGGCGGCAGACCTCGAAGCCGTCCGTGCCCGGAAGCATCACGTCCAGGACGATCGCGTCGTACTCGGCCGCCCGTGCCATCCACAGAGCGTCGTCGCCGGTCCGGGCGACGTCGGCCGAAAGCCCTTCCTCACCCAGCCCGCGGCGAAGGAGGCCCGCCATCTTCACCTCGTCCTCGACGATCAGAATGCGCATCGCTCTCATTCTCCCAGAGAAAATGAGGGGAACATGAGAGGGACGAGATCTTGATTCTCATGCTCATCTCAGAGTCGCCCGCTACGGTCGAGGGGAACTGAGGCAGAGCCACGACGAGCAAGGAGGTCCGATGCGTATGCGGCTGATCAAGATCGGCGTCGGCGTCGCGCTGCTGGCGGCCCTCACCGGGGGCGGCGTGGCATGGGCGACGTCCGGCGGCGAGGAGAACGTGACCGGCCCTGAAGCGGAGCGCGCTCGCGCGGCGGCGCTCGCCCACGTCGGCGGCGGAACGGCGATCGGGGTAGAGCGAGAGTCGGGGGCCTGGGAGGTCGAGATCAGGACCGACGACGGACCGATCGTCGAGGTGACGCTCGACGGGAGCTACCGCGTCACCGGCGGCGACTCCGACGGCTCCGAGGGTGACGACTCCGACGGCAACGAGTCCGGCGAGGACGAGTCGAGCGAGTAGGCAGACGTGCTCCGCGGGATGGTCTCCCGCTTCCTGGTCGCCGCGGTCTTTCTCGTCGTCCTGACGACGGCTTGCGGCGGGGACGGCGAGGGCGAGACTGCCGCGGAACCGCAGGCAACGGTCGAGATGGGCGCGGAACCGCCGGCAGCCTTCGATCCAGCCGACTTCAGCCCTGAGGTCGACCATCCGCTCGTCCCGCTGACCTCGGTCCGCCTCACGGTCTTCGAAGGGAGCGAGCGCGACCCCGAGACCGGAGAGACGATCGAGATCCGGATCGAGTCGCGCGTGCTCGAGAAGACCGACCGCGTCGCGGGAGTCGAGGTCGCGGTCGTCGAGGTGAAGGACTACGAGGACGACGAGCTCGTCGAGCGCACGCTCGACTACTACGCCCAGCACGCGGACGGCAGCGTCTGGTATCTCGGCGAGCGGGTCGACGACTACGAGGAAGGCGAGATCGTCGGCCACGAGGGCCAGTGGCTGGCCGGGGAAGGCGATGCGAAGCCGGGGCTCTTCATGCCCGCCGAGCCGGAGGTGGGCGACGCGTTCGAGCAGGAGCGCGCGCCCGGGATCGCCGAGGACCGCTCGACGGTCCTGGAGGTCGGCCTCCAGGTGACCGCGCCGGCCGGAGAGTTTTCCGATTGCGTCAAGACGGAGGACTTCGCCCCCCTCGACAACCTCACCGAGTTCAAGTACTACTGCCACGGAGTCGGGCTCGTCCGCGAGGAGCCCGAGGGCGGCATTATCGAGCTCGTTCGCTACCGCTGAACTGCCGGTTGCGGGCAGGGCTCAGTCGCGGCGGCCGACGGGCTCAGCCCGCGCGAGCCTGGCTGACCCAGCCCAATCCTTCTCGCCCGGCCGCGTCGTTCCGGCGGCGCAGGTCCTCGATGAGCGTCCTCATCGCCCACTCGACTGCCTCCCCGACCTCCCCGTCGTCGAGCCCGATCCCGTCGCGCATCATCACCCACGCGAGCACGTTCTCGAGGTAGCCGAGCACGGCGACGGCCTTCCGCTTCTCCTGCTCTGGCAAGTCATCCGTGACCTCGGCGAGCGCGCGGTGGATGAGGGCGAGACGCCTCTGCAAAGGCCGGTCCGAGCGGTCGCTCCCGCCGGCCTGCGAGAGCGCCATCGCGCGCGCGAGCGCTGGGTGCTCCCCCCACTGCTCGCACGCGTACCGAAACAGCTTCGGGACGTCCTCGACCGTCTGATCGAACGGGACCTCGCCGAAAAGGCGCTGGTCGATCCAGTCGGTCGCGGCAGCGAGGAGCTCGTCGCGAGTCGGGAAGTGCCGGTAGACGGTACGAAGGGAGACGCCGGCCTTGCGCGCGACGTCCGGCACCGAGAACTCGCCCGCGCGCTCGCTCCGCAGGAGTTCCGCGAGCGCTCGGAGGATCAGTTCGCGAGTCAGCTCGGCGTGCTGCTCGCGGAGTGAGGTGGTTGCTGGTTCGGCGCGCATACCTCTCCTCGTCATTCGGCTGTCGTCTCGGCACGATCGTAGCGGCCGTACATGAGACGAGGATGAGAGCGATCGGCGGCTCCGCAGGCTGCTGCCTCAGCACGTGTGACACGTGCATGTCATATAGACATCCGAGCGCAACCGTCGTAACATCGTCTCCGGCGGCTACGGGACGAACACTGAGGAGGCGGCACGGCGTTCGACGTTCACGGCGGGGGGGACCTTGAGTCGCTCCACGCTGCTCGGACGCGCCCCGCGAGCGCCGCCAACCGAGTCTTTGCGCAACGGATAGACAGCGTTCTGCGGCGGGGCGCCGTCGCTGACGGAGGGCACCCTCGAACCGTTGGCCGATCTCGAGCTCGGTGTCGGCAAATGACTGCGAAGGGGCGTGGCCAATGATGCGTTGGATCGTCGGGTCGAGCCTGAAGTTTCGGCTCATCGTGCTCGCAGCCGCCGCGGCGACGATCGCTGTAGGGATCAGCCAGCTCCGCGAGATGCCGGTGGACGTCCTCCCCGAGTACGTGCCGCCGACCGTCGAAGTGCAAACGGAGGCCCTCGGGCTCTCCGCCGCCGAAGTCGAGCAGCTCGTCACGGTTCCGCTCGAAGCGGACCTGCTGAACGGCGTGGCCTTCCTGGAGGACATTCGCTCCGAGTCGATTGCCGGACTCTCGCGGATCCTGCTCGTCTTCGAGGAGGGCACCGACCTCTACCAGGCCCGGCAGGTCGTCCAGGAGCGCGTCGCCGAAGCCCACGTCGCTCTGTCGGGCGTCTCGCGGCCGTCCCAGATGCTCCAGCCGCTCTCGTCGACGAACCGGGTCATGATGGTCTCGCTCTCGACCGAGACGCTCTCCCCGATCGAGATGTCCGTCCTCGCGCGGTGGACGATCGTGCCGCGGTTGACGGGGGTCGCCGGCGTCGCGAACGTCTCGATCTGGGGTCATCGCGATCGGCAGCTTCAGGTGCAGGTCGACCCGGAGCAGCTCCGGGACCGTGGCGTCACCCTGGGGCAGATCGTAGAGAGTGCCGGCAACGCGCTCTGGGCCTCCCCGCTGAGCTTCGTCGAGGCGTCCACGCCCGGAACCGGCGGGTTCATCGACACGGCGAATCAGCGGCTGCCCGTCCAGCACATCTCGCCTCTCGTGACGGCCC
>JBOHAJ010000306.1:0-7271 GCA_050697715.1 Gaiellaceae bacterium | reverse complement strand
GCCTCTACGACTTCCGCGCCGTGGCGACCGACAACGCCGCGCGCTCGACGGTGTCGACCGTGGTCGCGAGCCGGCGCGTCGACAACGCGGCCCCGGCAACCGCGATCACGGATCCTGGCACGAACCTGCGCCTGACGGTCGTGCACGGCGCGACCGCCTCCGACGGCGGCTCCGGCGTCGCCTCCGTCACGATCCAGCGCTCGCCCGCCGCCCTCAACACCTGGACCGACGTCTGCACCGACACCACCTCCCCCTACTCCTGCTCCTTCGACACGACGACCGTAGCCGACGGCCTCTACGACTTCCGCGCCGTCTCGCTGGACAACGCCGGCAACGGCGCGAACTCGGCGCTCGTCGTCAACCGGCGCGTCGACAACACCCTCCCCGCGGTCTCGATGACCGATCCGGGCGCGTATCTCCGCCTCACCGTCTCCCTCGGCGCGACTGCCTCTGACACGGGCGGGTCGGGCGTCGCCTCCGTGACGATCCAGCGCTCGCCGGCCGGCGCGGGCACGTGGACGGACGTCTGCACCGACACGACCTCCCCCTACTCCTGCTCCTTCGATACGACGGGCGTCGCGGACGGCCTCTACGACTTCCGCGCCGTCGCGCTCGACAACGCCGGCAACAGCGCCACCTCCGTCGTCGCGAACCGGACGATCGACAACACGGCGCCGACCGCGACCGACATCCAGACGACGAACGGCGGCGCAACGGCGGGGCGCCCGGAGACGAACGACACGGTCACGTTCACGTACAGCGAGACGATCCTTCCGGGCTCGATCCTCGCCGGGTGGAACGGCACCTCGCAGGCCGTGACCGTCCGAATCAACAACCAGGGCGGCTCCGACCGGCTCGAGATCTGGGACCAGCCCAACACGGCCCGGCTCCCCCTCACCAACGTCTACGTCAGCCTGAACGGCAACTTCGTCTCGTCCTCGTCCGTCTTCAGCGCGACGATGGTGCAGAGCGGCGCGAGCATCACGGTGACCCTCGGGGCGCTGGCCTCCGGAACGGTCCGGACGGACAACGGCAACGTCACGATGTCCTGGCCGCCGTCGGCCACCGCGACCGACCTCGCCGGCAACCCCTGCTCCACGACCGCGGCGACCGAGCTCGGCGCCGCCGACAAGGAGTTCTAGGAATGTTCCGCCGGCACCACAGGGCGACCCCGCGGAGGGCCCGGCTCGGCCGGGCCCGCGCGCTGCTGCGGCCCGAGCTGATCGCGCTCGTCGTGCTCGCGCTCGCAGTCGCGGCGCTCTCGGCTTCGAGCAGGCTCTCGTCCGCCGACGTCGAGCTGACCGCCGGTGGCGGAGGCGCGCTCACCCTCTCGAACACGAAGGAGGGCTCGGCCATCCTGGCCCTCGGAGGCATGCGCCCCGGAGACTTCGTCGACGGGACCGTCACGATCGGGAACACGGGCGCCGTCCCGGGCGATCTCTCGCTTTCGACCTCGAACCTGGTCGACACGCCCGGGGCCGGCGGCGGCGTCCTCTCGGGCGAGCTCGACCTCGTCGTCACCGACGTCACCAACGCCGGCTCCCCGGTCACGATCTACACCGGAAAGATCGCGGCGCTCCCCCCGGCCGCCCTGGGCACGCTGGCCGCCGGCGACTCGCGGACGTACGACTTCCGCGTTCTGTTCCCGGACGCCGGCCCGGGCGTCGAGAACGCGTACCAGGGCTCCTCGATGAGCGTCCAGTTCGACTGGACGGCGACGAACAACGATCCCGACTCCGACCCGCCCGAGACCACCATCACGTCTGCCCCGGGCGCCCTCGTCGCGAGCGGCGACGCCAGCTTCTCCTTCGCGGCGAGCGAGGCGGGAAGCACGTTCGAGTGCTCGCTCGACGGCGCGCCCTTCGCCCCCTGCACGAGCCCGGCGAACTACTCGGGTCTCGCGGACGGCGGCCACACCTTCGAGGTGCGCGCGACCGACCCCGCCGGCAATGTCGATGCGAGCCCGGCCCAGCACGCCTGGAGCGTCGACGCGACGCCTCCGAGCGCCACGCTGAACGATCCCGGCGCGTACCTCCGCGGCACGGTTACGCTCACCTCGACGACGAGCGACGCGGGCTCGGGCGTGGCTTCGGTGAGCTACCAGCGCTCGCCTGCGGGCGGCGGCTCCTGGACGGCGATCCCGGCCGCCTGGAACACGACGGGCGTCGCGGATGGGCTCTACGACCTGCGCGCCGTCGTCACCGACAACGCCGGCAACTCGACGGCCTCCGCGGCGGTCACCGGCCGGCGCGTGGACAACACGAAGCCGAGCCTCGCCTCCTCCACCCCGGCGGACGGCTCGACGATCGCCTCGGCCGGCTCGCTCCAGCTGGTCGCGGGCGAGGACGTGGCCGGCGTCGTCAACGCGATGCTGGACGGGGTCCCCGCGCCCGCCCCGGCGGTCGCCGGCTCGACGGTCACGTACACGACGGCATTCGCCGACGGCCCGCACACGCTCGCCGGAGAGCTCGAAGACCTCGCGGGCAACCGGCGGCCGATCCGCATGCACTTCACGGTCTGGTCGCTCGCCGCCGCCGACTACCCGTACGTCGAGAAGAACTCCTTCTCGAGCTCGGCTTCCGCCCTCCGCTCGGCCAGCGACACGACGACCGTGACGATGCCGGCCGGCTCCTGGTCGGGCGCGCCAGCAGGCGACTGGCTCGTCTTTCGCGTCGACCCGTCCCCGGCCGCCGCCGCCGGCAACGGTTTCCAGGCCGCGAGCGAGATTCTCGACGTCACCGCCTACTGGGCGCTCGCCGGGACCGCCGTACACAACTTTGACGAAGCGCTGAGGATCGAGGTGGACAACTCGGCCGACAAGGTCGTGCCCGCGACGCTCGTGGGCGGCTTCTGGCGGGCAATCCCGGCCGTGCCCGGCACGAGCCTGCCGTCGGGCTGGGACGACGGCTTCGTCCGCAACGGCTCGAACATCCGCATCCTCACCCGCCACCTCTCCCACTTCACGCTCCTCCGGGACGTGAAGGCGCCGAGTGTCCCGGGCGGCTTCAAGGGCACGGTCTCCGGCGGCTCCTTCAACCTCGGCTGGAGCGCGGCGAGCGACAACAGCGGGCTCGTCTCCGCCTACCGCGTGTACGCGAACGGCGCGGTCGTCAAGACGCTCGGCGGGAGCGCGCATTCGACCGCCATGGGCGCTTTCCGGACGAGCGACGCACGCGGCTTCCAGGTCGCGGCCGTGGACGAGGCCGGCAACGTCGGCGCGAAGAGCGTCACGCTGAAGATCGTCCCCAAGGTCAAGGGCCTGCAGCTCGCCTCCGCCAAGTCGGCGCTGACGAAGCGCGGCCTCGTTGTCGGCCAGATCACCTACCGGCGCTCCTCCACGGTCGCGGCCGGCAAGGTGATCTCCGCAGGCGCCTCGGGACTGCGCAAGAAGGGGACGAAGGTCTCCCTCACGGTCTCTTCGGGCACGCCCGCCTCGACTCCCCCGGACAACGGCTCGGCGACGCCGTACACGCCAAGGGTCACCCCTCCGCCCCCGGGCCCGTATCCGACGAGCACTCCGCCCGGCCCGGCGCCGAGCACGGGCGCCCCCCAACCGGACGACGGCACGTCGACGCCCGGGACGAGCCTCGACCCCATCGATCCTGCGCAGCGGGCGAGCGCGGAACCGTCCGTGCTCCGCCGGTTCCTCGGCTACGCGCTCGTGCCCTTCGCGCTCGTGGCCGCGCTCGGCACCGGCCTGCACCTTCGCCGCGCTCGCGTGGGCGCAGCGGGGGCAGTGGTGGCGGGCACCGAGCCGATCGTCCTCTGGGACGTCCGGCTGCTGCGTCTCGTCACGAACACGGCACGCCGGCTGGCGCGGCGCGCTTAGACGACAGCCTGCGCCGCGATCGCGGCGGCGACGGCGAGCAGGGCGACGCCGATCGCGCGCCGAAGGGCGGGCTCCGAGAGGCGACCGGAGGCGCGCGCGCCGAGCCAGGCGCCCGGCAGTGCTCCCGCGAGGCTGACGGCCAGCACCGCCCACTCCACCTCCGTCCGAGCGAGATGCCCCAGGAAGCCGGCGACGCCGAGGAAGAAGCCGACGGCGAGGTTCGTCCCGACGGCTGCGTGAGCGGAGAGCCCGACGCTGCGCATGAGCGCCGGCAGCCTCAGCGTTCCCAGAATCAGGCCGACTGCGCCGCCCAGGAGGCCGATCAGCGCACCTGCGACCGCGGCCGCAGCGCGGGGATGTCGCGATTCGGGCGCGGCCCGAAGCGCGAGGAGGAGATCCAGGCCGTTCCAGGCAAGCACGGCGGCGATGCCGCCCAGGAGGAGCCCGGACGGCAGCCGCCCGCCGAAGAAGCCGCCGAGGAAGGCGCCCGCCACGGAGGGGGGCGTCATCCAGGCGGCAACGCGCCAGTCCACACGGCCCGCGCGAGCGTGCGCGAGTCCCCCCGAGAGCGCTGCCGCCGCGCTGACGGCGATGTTCGCGCCGGCCGCCGCGGCCGGGCTTCCCGAGGCCAGCAGGACGGCGGGTAGGCGGAGACTCCCGAGCACGAGGCCGACGACCCCGCCCAGGAAGCCCGCGACGAACGAGCCACCGGCGGCTACTGCGAGTTCCCAGGCCTCCAGAGCGGCTCGGAAGCTCCGGCTTCCGCGTTCGCGGCTCGGGCGAGAATGAACAGGAGGTCGGAGAGGCGGTTGAGGTAGGCGAGCGCCGCCCGGTTGACGGATCCTTCGCCCGCGAGAGCGACTGCAGCGCGCTCGGCCCGCCGGCAGACGGTACGGGCGACGTGGAGGCGCGCCGCCGCCTCGCTCCCGCCTGGGAGGACGAAGCTCCTGAGCGGCTCCAGGCGCTCGTTCACCCGATCGCACAGCTGCTCGAGGCGCTCGACCTGGGCCTGAGCGACTCGGAGGCGCTCGCGTTCGTCCTCGAGGGGAACGGACAGGTCGGCGCCCAGGTCGAAGAGGTCGTTCTGCACCTGCTCGAGCCACGGGCGGGCCTCGGCGGGGAGCTCCGGGCAGGCGAGCGCGAGGCCGAGCGCCGAGTTGAGCTCGTCCACCGTCCCGTAGGCGGCGATGCGCAGGTCGGTCTTCGGGACCCGGCTCCCGTCCCCGAGGCTCGTCTCGCCGGCGTCGCCGCCCCGCGTGTAGATGCGCGTCAGGCGGACGGGTTCGTCCCGGCGTCTCACGCCGGCGAGTATAGGGTCGCTACTACGCGCTCGGGACCGGCACGCGGACAGGCTCGTTCACGCCCGTGATGGCGAAGTCCATGTGCATCTCGATCCGCTCGCCGGCGGCCTTGGCAGCCATGTCGATCAGCGCGCGCTTGGGCACGTAGCTCGTCTCCGAGATGTAGAGGACGACGCGCGTGTCGTCGAAAGCCTCCGAGACGCCCGGGAGCGATGCGCCCGTCCCGGGAAGGCCGCCGAGCTGGCTCAGGAACCCCTCGAGGAGCTCGGTCGTGTCGAGGACGCCCGTGACCTTTGCGGTCGGCTCGCCGTCGATCACGAGTCCCTCCTGGACGGAGACGTCCTTGACGTACGGGCTGAAGTCGAACTGCTCGAGGCCCGCGGCCTGGCCCTCGGGCACCCGCGTACGCGTCCAGGCGCCGCCGGCGCGGATCCAAGCCGTCCCCCCGCGGGTGACGACGCTCACCTCGGGAAAGCCGGGAATGCCGTCCGCACGCATGTTCACGAACGACGAGCCGCCGTGCTTGGCGTTGCCCCCGCCGCTCATCACGATCGTCATCTTCTGACCATCCGGCCCCACCAGCCAGAGCCTGCCGGCGAACCTGAAGGACTTCGCCTCCGAGAGCGCTTGGTCGGAGAGCCGGAGGAGCTCTTCGGCCCGCTGCGCGTCGGCGCCCGCGCAGCCCGCGAGCGCGACTGCGGAGAGGGCAAGCGTGAGGAAGAGTGCGAACCGCCGCATAGGCGGAAGGATCGGCCTCAGAGGAGCGAGGGTGGATACTCGAAAGAGTGACGCCTTGGATGCTTGATCTACACGGGTGCGAGCTCGCGCGCGACGGTGCGCAGCTCCCGGTCGCGCTCGCGAAAGGCCTCCACGACCGTCGGGTCGAACTGATGGCTTGCTTCTGCCTCGATCTCGCGGCCCGCCGCCTCCCAGGGTTGGGCGGGGCGGTACGGCCGGTTGCTCGTCATCGCGTCCAGGGAGTCCGCCACCGCGAAGATCCGAGCCGCGAGCGGGATCTCGCTGCCGCGGAGCCCGTCGGGGTAGCCGCGGCCGTCCCAGCGCTCGTGGTGGGAGCGCACCACCCTCAGGCCCTCGCCCTGCAGGAAGGCGACGCCGCCGAGCATCTGCTCGCCGAGCACCGTGTGCGTCCGCATGAGTCGGGTCTCCCCCTCGCTCAGCGGCCCGGGCTTCTGGAGGATGCGGTCCGGGATCCCGATCTTGCCGACGTCGTGGAGGAGGAAGCCGCACTCGACGGCCGGATCCTCGGCGAGGCCGGGGCTGATCGCGCGCGCGAGCTCGACCGCATAGCGCTGGACGCGCTGGGAGTGCGCGCGCGTCCCGGTGTCCTTCGACTCGAGGGCGCTCGCGAGGGCGGCGACCGTCTCCTGGTAGGCGTTCTGGAGGAGGAGGCGCTGCCCGCGCTCGATCTCGAGCACGTGCCGGAGGTCGCGCGCGTAGAGGAGGAGCTGCTCCTCCTCGCTCGCCATGGTCGGCCGCTCCGCTCCCCGGAAGGGAACGGCGTGGAGGCCCCCGGCGAGCCGCTCGACGACGGAGAGGAGCTCGAGCGGGCTGAACGGCTTGCCCAGGTAGGCGTCCGCGCCTGCCTCGCCGGCGAGTCCGGCTCCTGCTCCGGAGGAGCCGGTGAGGAGGACGACGACGATGTCGCGTGTCGCTCGGTCGGCCTTGAGCCGCCGGCAGAGCTCGATTCCGCTCTCCCCCGGCATGTGGACGTCGAGCACGATCGCGTCTGGCCGCTCTTCGTCGATCCGCGCCATGGCGGCCGCGGCGCTCTCGGCCTCGCGCACGCTGACGTCGACCAGCTCGAAGGTCGTCCGGAGCAGCGTCCGGAAGGGGGCATCGTCGTCTACGAGAAGCAGGTTCAACTGCGGCGGGTGGTGTTCGCTGATTTCGGTCATATCGGTTTGCGGGGCCTACCGCTTTAGAGCTAGGCCGGTCGGTCCCGCGCTGTTCTACGTATAGATGTAGAAACCCTGCCCAGACTTGCGCCCGAGGCGGCCGGCGGCGACGTGTTCGCGGAGCAGCGGGCAGGGTACGTACCTGGCGTCGCCGAGGCCCTCGTGCAGGACCTCCATGATCGCGACGCAGGTATCGAGGCCGATCAGGTCGGCGAGGGCGAGCGG
>JBOHAJ010000305.1:0-4228 GCA_050697715.1 Gaiellaceae bacterium | reverse complement strand
CGAGCACGTGGGCGAGGCGACCTGGAAGACCTCCCTCCAGGTGGCTGCGGCCAACGGTCGCGTCACGGTCTGCGGGGCCACGAGCGGGCCAAACCCGCCGGCTGCGCTCCACCGGGTGTGGTGGAAGCAGCTCACGATCTACGGCTCGACCATGGGCACCCGCGAGGACTTCGCCGGCGCCTATGACCTGGTCGCCAGCGGCCGCGCGAAGCCGATCGTCGACCGGGTCTTCCCCCTGGCCGAGGCCGCGTCCGCGCACGAGCACATGGAAGCGGGGCGCCAGCTCGGCAAGATCGTGCTCAAGATCTCCTAGCTTTCAGCCCGAGATGCAGGCGGAGCGTCCCTCAGAGGACGATGCGGCGCGCCGTCTCGAGCGGGCAGCCGGCCTCGAGGAGCCTGCGCACCTCACCCAGGTCGACGGGGGCGTTGGCCAGAGCTGCCGCGTCCTGGGGCGCGAAGCCGAGGGCGAGGAACTGCGTACGACGCCAGCGGCGTACGAGCGTCCCTTCCGGAAGCCCCTTCCGAATGGGCTCGGCGGGCTGCCCCATGGCTCAGTGTGGGCGGTCCCGGCCCTCCTGGGCGACCGCCGAAGGGCGTGATGCATCCCCTCCGAAAGTCGAGTCTTGCCCTGACCCTCAGGCCGCGGGACCGGCGGGGCGCCCGTAGGACGGTCCGGCTGTCACGAGGGTACGAGCGATCCACTCAGCCAGGAAGGGTTCCGTGATCGCGTACTCGTCGCCAGGGACCTTGGCGACGAGCTCGCGCCGTCTTAGTGCCCCAAGCGCCTTCTGGACGTGTGTGGCGGACCGCAGGTTGTGCTTGCGCCGGTACTCCTCCGTGTACGGACGGCCGGCCTCAGCGGCGAGAGCTTCGAGGACGACACGCTGTCCGGCCGACAAGCTCTCCCAGAGCAGCGAGTAGTGAGCGTGCTCTGACTGGAGCACGCCGGCGAGCCCGGACTCCACCGTCTCCCGCCGTGCTGCACGGCCGTTGGCGGTCGCGGCCCAAGTGAAATAGCAGAGCTCCTGCGTCGCGTACGGGTGACCGCCGGTCAGTTCGAGGATCCGCGTGACCGCCCCCTCGTCGATGTCCTTACCGGTGGCGCGAAACCGCTCACCGATGTAATCGCGAAAGAGGTCCGGCTGAATCACGCTCAGCTCGAGCTGCTTCGCGCTTCGCCAGAATGGCTCGTTCTCGTCATTGAAGATGCGTTCCATCATGTGGCGCTTGCTGCCGAGGTAGACGTGCGCGACTTTCGGTTGCTCCTGAAAGACGGAGCGCATCAGCTTCGGAAGGTTCGGGTCGAGATCGACGATTTCCTGGAACTCGTCGAAGATCAGGACGACCTTCCTGTTGCGGTCGGCACCGAGCTCGCCGGGGAGCTGCAAGAGCCGCTCGAGCGTCGCGTCGACGTCCTCGGCGCGCTGGCCGGCATCGAAGCCGAAGGAAAGCGATCCGTCGTTCGGATCGAGCGTCACCTTCGGCGTGATTCGAAGGCCCCTGAAGACGCCCACCGCCTTCTCACGAGCGCGGTAGACGACCGATGCGACGTCCTCGTGAATCGTCCTTGCGAGCCTTTCCGCGAGCTTTTCTTTCGTTGGCGTCGTCATCAGGTTGACGTGTGCGACGAGCACGCCGCCCGCAACGAGCTCCTGCCGGACCCGCCAGACGAGCGAGCTCTTTCCGTATCGGCGGGGAGCGAAGATGACAACGTCCTGGCCGTTTCTTGGATCGGCGACGAGCTCGGCGACTTCCGCCGCGCGATTCGTGAACGCCTCGTCAAGGGCGAGCGCGCCGTATCGGAACGGATTGGTGTCCGCTCTCCTCACCTTATACCCATTGGTATTATACCATGTGGTATGTCTATACTCGCCGGATCCCGCGGGCGCCAACCCCCGCCCGTGCTGCCTAACGGTCGGTTATACCAGATGGTATGATACCAAACGCTATATCCCGTTTGCCGGATTCGGGGCTGCCGCGGCTCCCACGGCAAGCGCGGGAAGCAGGTCCGGAGCTAGCCGAACCCGAGGACGAACTTGGCGTCGTCGGACATCTTCTCGGGCGACCAGGGCGGGTCCCAGGTGAGCTCGGACTCGACCTCCCCGACGCCCTCCATGCTCTCCACCGTCTCCCGGATCTGCTGCTCGAGGAGCGGTCCGACGGGGCAGCCCATCGAGGTGAGCGAGTAGGTGACGTGCACCTTCTCGCCCTCGACCTCGACGTCGTAGAGGAGACCCAACTCGACGATGTCCATGCCGAGCTCCGGATCCTCGACGACCCGGAGCGCGTCGACGACTTCTTCACGCGTTGGCATCAGGTCCAGCCTACCCGAGCAGACGTACCTCCTCGCGCCGCTCGTATGCGAAGAAGTGGATGCCGTCGACGAAGCGCACCCAGTTGTGGCGCGTGCACATGACGATCGAGTGGGTGCGCGCGCTGTCGGCGAGGAAGCGGACGCCGCGCAGCAGGTCGCCGTTGGTCACGCCGGTCGCAGCCATGACCACGTGACCGGGCGCAAGCTCGTCCGTCCCGAAAACCTTGTAGACGTCCTCGATGCCCGTCTCGCGCGCCTGCTCGATCTCGCCGCGGGTCGTGGGCCAGAGCTGCGCCTGGAGCTCCCCGCCGAGGCAGCGCAAGGCCGCCGCCGCGAGCACCGCCTGGCGGGCTCCGCCGATGCCGATGGCGAGGTGGTCGTTCGTCCCACGGATCGCCGCGGTGATCGCCGCCGTGACGTCGCCGTCCTGGATGAGCTTGATGCGAGCGCCGGCCGCGCGGATCTCCTCCACGAGGTCGTGGTGACGTGGCCGGTCGAGCACGATTGCCGTGATGTCGTTGGTGTTGCGGCCGAAAGCGTCGGCGATCGCCCGGATGTTGTCCGCCACCGGCCGGCCGAGGTCGATCTTCCCGCGCGCGACCGGGCCGACGGCCATCTTGCGCATGTACATCTGCGGCAGGCTGGGGAAGCTTCCCCCCTCGCCCACGGCGATCATGGACATGGCGCCGTAGTCGCCGCGCGCGACGACCGCGCGCCCCTCGAGCGGATCGACGGCGAGATCGACCTCGGTGCCGCCCTCGCCGACGACGGTGCCGATGGCGAGCGGGAGGTCCTCGTCGTCCCCGCCCACGACGATTCGGCCGCTGATGGCGAGCTGCGCGAGCGCCTCCCGCATGGCGGTCGAGGCCGCCTCTTCCGCCCCGCGGACGTCGCCCCGCCCGAGCCAGCGACCGCCCGCGAGCGCCGCCCGTTCGGTCGCGGCGGCGTACGCCTCGCAGTTGCAGAGCCCGTCGTCGCTCGCGCTCACCGCGAGGCTTGCACCCGGTCCTGAGCCTTCTCCACCTCGTCGAGGACGAGGTGGACGACCGTGTCGACGGCGTCCTCCATACGCGTGTTCTCCACGACCGGAACGCCGTGCTTCCGCGCGCGCTCGAGGAGGTGGTCTTGGATGCGGCGGATCTCGGGCAGCGACTTCAGGTACTTGTGCATCGGCCGCAGGCCGGAGGACGCCGCGTCGCGCACCCAGAAGTGGCGTGCGTGCTCCTCCTCGTCCTCGATGGCGAGCAGACACTGGCAGACCACCGCGCCCTCGTAGGAGCGCGGCAGCGAGCCGGGCACGAGGTGGACGCCCTCGACCGCCACCGAGTACCCCTCCTCGAGAGCCCGCCCGATCACGGCGCGAACGCCCACGAGGACGTTGCGGGTCTGCTCGAGGAAGCCGAGCAGGGCCGGATCGCTTCCCTCGTCCGGCACGCCGACGGTCGCGCCGGCGTTGAAGCTCGAGTGGTGGATCGAGGGCATGAACTTGCGCGAGAAGAAGGCGCGCATCGTCTGGCGGACGACGTCGGTGGAAGTGACGCGCGTGACTCCGAGTCGGTGCGCGACCTCGGTCGCGACGCTCGACTTGCCCGTCCCGGTCGCGCCTCCGACCATGAGGACGAGCGGGAGGTCGAGCTCCCGCAGCGCCTGAAGCCGGCGCAGACGGCGGACCGCATCGTCGCCCTGGTGCTCGCCCACCACCTCGGCCGCTACGTCGTGGAGCCGCTCCGCGCTCGCAGCCGCCTCCTCCCCGCCCCGCACGAGCCGCTCCTCGATCAGGCGCGCGAGCTCGTAGGCGCGCTCGGGCCGCAGCCCGGTGGCCATGAGCGTCTTCGCCATCAGGCCCTTCGAGTACGGGAGGACGACGTCGGAGGAGACGAGCGCCTCGGGGGGACGGCGGTCGGGGCTCAGGCC
>JBOHAJ010000304.1:0-4948 GCA_050697715.1 Gaiellaceae bacterium | reverse complement strand
GAAGGCAATGCGGCCGTGGCGGGCGAGGTGACAGGCGAGCGGTCCGGCCGCCGAGCCGGTGGCCGGGTCTTCGGGTACGCCGTCCGCCGGGGCGAACATGCGGGTCTTCCAGTGCGTCCCCGCGCCGGAGAAGCAACTGACGCCGACGATGCCGGTGAGCTCGGCGAGGGCGCCAAGATCGGGGCGGAGCCCGGCCACCGCCTCCTCGCTCGGCAACGCGACGTAGACGTGGCGGATGCCGAGGTCGTAGAGCTCCACGGGGAGCTCTGAGCGCTCGACGCCGACGGCGCGGAGCAGCTCCTCCTCTCGAGGGAACGGCTCGACCGAAGGAATCGGCAGTGACATCCGCCCGAAGACGATCCGCGCGCCCTCGCGCTCGAGCGCAACGGGGACGACGCCGGCTCCGGTCTCCAGCCGAATCTCCACGAGCTGAAGGGGCCCGGCCAGCACGAAGGCGGTGCCGAGCACCGGGTGGCCGGCGAACGGAAGCTCGGCCATCGGCGTGAAGATGCGCATGCGCGCGTGCCCGTCGCCCTCGGCCGGGTACACGAAGACGGTCTCGGAGAAGTTCATCTCCCGCGCGAGCGGCTGGAGAGTGTCCTCCGGGATCTCTCGCGCGTCCGTGAAGACGGCGAGCTGGTTGCCGACCAAGGGCCGATCTGTGAAGACATCGGCGATGACGTAGCGGAATGCCGGCACGTCGCTAGCCGGGTAGCCAGCCGTCGTGGTACTGCACGTCGGCGTCCGGGCGGAAGCGCGCATAGGCCTCGTCCGGATTGGTCGTCTCCTGCTCGACCCCCGCTCCGTGCCGCTGTGCGAGCTGAGAGCTGGGATAGACCACGTCGCCCTCGCTCCGTCCGCCGACGGCAAGGATGAGGCACGGCCCATCGCCGGCACCGACGAACACGTGCTCCGTCCAGGCCGGGCAGTGGACGAAGTCCCAGGCTCGGAGCGGCCGCTCCTCGCCCTCGATCAAGAGCAGGCACTCGCCCGAAAGAACGAGAAAGTCCTCCTGCTCGTTCTCGCCGTGGTACATGCAGCTCGGCTGGCCCGGCCAGAGCAAGCTCAGGTTGATACCGAGCTGTTCGAAGCGCGGCTCGCCCTCGAAGCGCGTGAACGCGCCGAAGTCGCCCTCGCGCCAGCGCGCCTCCAGGGCGTTGAGCACGAACCAGCCCTCCCCGCTCGGCACGAGTCCCGACTCCGTACGATCCAGTCGGGCTTCGGCGACCACGCGGACAGTAAAGCAAGCGCGCTCCGATCCTGGCAGGATCACGGCCGCGGCTCTCTTCCGCCGCCGGCCGCTCTCCCCGACTCCAACCCATGACGGGACCGCGGAAGGGAGTCAGACGACGGCTGCGAGTCGCGGGAAGCGGGCGGCAACGAGAAAGGACCGGTGATCGCCATGCCCGACCGCTTCCACGTCAAGAGGGCAACCCTCGTCTGCGCCGCTCTCCTCGTCGCAGCCGGAGCCGCCACCGCGCCGCTCTACGCCGGTAGAGGGAGCGACGACAACCGCGGCGCCCGCGCTCTCCTCCGCGACGCGAGCGGACTGCCCGTCGGCGTCGTCAGGCTGAGCGAGGACGAGGGCGAGGTGGTCGTTCGCGCCTCGGTGCAGGGTCTCTCGCCGGGCTTCCACGGCTTCCATATCCACGCCGTCGGCGCCTGCACGCCGCCCTTCACCTCGGCCGGCGGCCACTACAACCCCGGTGGCACGGGCCACGGTGCGCACGCCGGCGACATGCTCAGCCTGCTCGTCGCCGACGACGGGACGGCGCAGGTGCGCTTCACCAGCGACCGCTTCGACGTCTCCGAGCTCTTCGACGCCGACGGCAGCGCGGTGATCGTCCACGCGCTCCCGGACAACTTCGCGAACATCCCGACCCGCTACCACTCGCATACGGAGAACACGCTCGGGCCGGACTCGGCCACGCTCGCCACGGGCGATTCCGGGGGACGGGTGGCCTGCGGCGTCGTCCAGTAGGCGGCCCAGCAGGGCGCCTGCCCACGAGCTCCTCGGTCGCGGGGGCTGACGTCCCGGGCGCCGCTATCCTCCGCGCGGATGCAGCTCCTCATCGTGCGCCATGCCGAGGCGGCCAAAGGCTCGCCTGACGAGCTGAGGCCGCTCACCGGGGCCGGGCGCGACCAGGCGCGCTCGCTCGGACGGCGGCTGCGCGAAGAGGGATTTACGCCCGACGCGATCCTCGTGAGCCCGCTCCTCCGCGCACGCGAGACCGCCCAACTCCTCGGTCGGGAGCTCGGGGTCGAGCCGGTGCCGGACGAGCGGCTCGCACCCGGGGCCACGGCCTCCGAGGTGGCGGAGGCTGCGGGCGAGGCCGGCGAGAGGGTCGTCGTCGTTGGACACGAGCCGGACTGCTCCCATGTCACGGTCGCGCTCGGAGGCGGTCCGGAGCCCCACTTTCCGCCCTGCGGCGCGGTCGCCCTCACGCTGTGAGCGCCATCGAGGTCTCGGGCCTCCGCAAGTCGTACGGCTCGCGGGAGGTGCTGCACGCCGTGAGCTTCGCGGTCGAGACAGGCGAGGTGTTCGCGCTTCTCGGCCCCAACGGCGCCGGCAAGACGACGACCGTCGAGATCCTCGAGGGTTACCGCGCCCGCGACGGGGGCGAAGTCCGCGTCCTCGGGGAGGATCCCCAGCGGGCGGGCGAGAAGTTCCGCGCGCGCATCGGCATCGTCCTCCAGTCGTCAGCCGTCTACCACCTGCTTACCGTCCGCGAGATCGTCCGGCTCTTCGCCGGCTACTACCCCGCGCCCCGGCGGCCGGACGAGGTGATCGAGCTCGTCGGGCTCGCAGAACGAGCGGACGCGCGCGTGCGGACCCTCTCCGGCGGCCAGCTCCGCCGGCTCGACCTCGCGCTCGCGCTCGTGGGCGACCCCGAGCTCGTCTTCCTCGACGAGCCCACGACCGGGTTCGATCCCGCCGCGCGCCGCCAGGCCTGGGAGACGATCCGCGACCTTCGCTCGCTCGGGAAGAGCATCCTCCTGACGACGCACTACATGGAAGAGGCGGACCGCCTCGCCGACCGAGTCGCCATCCTCCGCACCGGCGAGATCGTCGCCATCGGCGCGCCGCGCGAGCTCCTCTCCGGGCACACAGGCGTCGAGATTCGCTTTCGCCGCAACGGCCAAGAGGTCGTCATCGACACGGAGGAGCCGACGCGGGTCCTGCACGAGCTGACCGCGCAGGCGCTCGCGGAGGGCGTCGAGCTCGAGGGGCTCGAGGTGCACCGCCGCACGCTCGAGGACGTCTACCTGGAGCTGACGGGGGAGGCGGAGGAGTGAGGCTCTTTCGGCACGAGCTACGCGCGCAGCAGCTCCTCTTCTGGCGGAACCGCGAGGCCGCGTTCTTCAGCTTCCTCTTTCCCATCATCCTGCTCGTCCTGCTCGGCTCGGTGTACGGGGACGAGCCCATCGAGGGCGTGGACGCGGCCACCTACCTTCTCGTCGGCCTCATCGGCTACGGCGTAGCGGCGACGGCGTTCGCGGGACTCGCAATCACGCTCGTGGTGCGACGCGAGGCGGGGTTGCTAAAGCGCGTGCGTGGGACGCCGCTCGCTCCCGCCACCTACCTCGCCGCCGTGATCGCCTCGACGGTGATCGTGATCGCGCTCCAAGTGGTCGCCCAGCTCCTCATCGGCCACTACCTGCTCGACGCCGCCTGGCCGGAGGCGCCGGGCTCCTTCGCCGTCACCATCCTCCTCGGCGCGGCCGCCTTCGCAGCGCTGGGCGTCGCGATCACGGCGCTCGTTCGAACTGCCGAGGGCTCCTCGGCGGTCGTGAACGCGATCTACCTCCCCATGGCCTTCATCTCGGGCGCGTTCTTCTCGACCGCAGAGATGCCCGCGTTCCTGGAGGCGATCTCGGAAGTGCTGCCGCTCACGTACCTGCTGGACGTCATCCGCTCGACGTTCATCGCCGGCGAGGGGCTCTCGGGCTCGCTTGGCGCCCTCACGGCGGTGGCCGTCTGGGGCGCGGCCGGGCTCATCGCAGCAGTGCGCATGTTCAGGTGGGAGCCGCGAGAAGGTGTGACCGCGGCGTGAGCCGGGCGTTGGTCCTCGGAGGCGGCACCGAGGAGCAGGCCGGGCTCGCGCTCGTCGTCGGCGTCCCGCCTCCAACCACCCACGCCTCCTCGAGCAGCCCGCGCAAGTCTGCGGAGAGTAGATCCGAGCGGGTTCTCCCGCCGTAATTACTCATCGAGATCACCAGCGAGGAGGGGAGAGCGATGAAGAAGCGCTACACGGTTCCCGTTGCGGCCCTGCTGTCGTTCGCGGTCGCCGGTCTTGCGGGCGCTGGCCCAAACCGGAACTTCGTCACCCACCTGACGGGCGCAGAGGAAGTCCCGGCGCGCGACACACAGGCGCAAGGGCAGGCGATCTTCCACCTGAGCCCGGACGCAGACGTGCTCGGGTACAAGCTCATCGTCGCCAACATCGAGAACGCCTTCGCTGCACACATCCACTGTGGCGCCAAGGGAGTCAATGGGCCGGTCGGCGTCACCCTCTTCGGCGGTGCTCCCGGCGGCGGACGGGTCGACGGCAACCTCGCCCGGGGAACTGTGACGGCGCCGGACCCGGGCAACGCCTGTGGCTGGACGACTCTTGACGCCGTGATCGCCGCGACCGAGGCGGGGAACACGTACGTCAACGTGCACACGAACGACGGGGTCGCACCTCCGAACACCGGCCCGGGCGACTTTCCCGGCGGCGAAATCCGGGGTCAGATCGGACCGAACGAGTCCCACTAGTCTCGGCCTGACCGTATGGAGTGCCCGGGCGCCTCACTCGTAAGTTGGCGCCGAAGCTATTCCGGGCAGGGTTCGCAGTCGTAGATGGTGGCCGCCATCCATGCCCTGCGACCTCTCCAGATGACATGCGGACGCAAGACGTGCCAGCACCGCCCCTCGATCGTGACCCGAGAGCTGACACCGAAGACC
>JBOHAJ010000303.1:0-5663 GCA_050697715.1 Gaiellaceae bacterium | reverse complement strand
GCGCTGCGTCGACGTCAACGACCGGTCGCTTCGCCAGATCGTGCTCGGGCTCGGCGGCCGCGCGAACGGCTACCCGCGGGAATCCGGGTTCGACATCACGGCCGCCTCGGAGGTGATGGCGATCGTCGCCGTCTCCAACGACCTCCACGACCTGCGCAAGCGCCTGGGATCGATCACGGTCGGCTTCACGTACGAGGGCGAGCCGGTGACCGCCGACGACCTGCAGACCGCGGGCGCCATGACGGTGATCCTCAAGGAGGCGCTCAAGCCGAATCTGATCCAGACCCTCGAGGGGCAGCCCGCCTTCGTGCACTGCGGCCCCTTCGCCAATATCGCGCACGGGAACAACTCGCTCGTCGCCGACCTCGTCGCGCTCAAGCTGGCGGACTTCGTCGTCACCGAGAGCGGCTTCGGGGCCGACATGGGCATGGAGAAGTTCCTCGACATCGTCTGCCGTATCGGCGGCCTCTCGCCGAGCGCGATCTGCCTCGTTACGACCGTGCGAGCGCTCAAGCACCATGGCGGGGACCCCGACGGCGGCGTCGACGCGGTCGAGCGGGGCGCCGAGAACCTCCGTCGCCACCTCGGCATCGTGCGGGAGTTCGGGCTCAAGGCGGTCGTCGCCGTCAACCGCTTCCCCACCGACACGGACGAGGAGCTGGAGACCGTCCGCAAGCTCGCCCTCGAGTACGGCGCCCACGCTGCCGAGCTGAACGAGGCGTTCGAGCGGGGCGGCGAGGGCGCAGCCTCGCTGGCGGAGGCCATCGCGGACGCCGCCGATCAACCCAGCTCGTTCTCGCCGATCTACCCGCTCGACGCGCCGATCGACGCCAAGGTGGAGGCGATCTGCAGACGCGTGTACGGGGCCGACGACGTGGTCTTCCTCCCGGCGGCACAGGAAAAGATCCGCGTCTTCACGGAGAAGGGCTTCGACGCCCTCCCCGTCTGCATGGCGAAGACCCACCTCTCGCTCTCGCACGACCCGACCGTCCTCGGTGCCCCGACCGGGTTCACGGTGACGGTGCGCGACATCCGCGCGTACACGGGCGCGGGCTGGCTGGTGCCGCTCCTCGGGGACATGCAGACGATGCCCGGGCTCGGCGTGAGCCCGGCGGCCTTTCACGTCGATATCGACGAGAATGGCCGCACCATTGGGCTTTTCTGAGCAGACACTCGAAGCGTTCGCGGCGAGCGTCGCGGAGGAGACGCCCGCCCCCGGCGGCGGCTCCGTCGCCGCGGTGGTGACCGGATTGGCCGCGGCGCTCGTTGCCATGACTGCCCGCATCTCGCGTCAGCACTGGGAGGGCGCCGCCGGGGCGGTCGCGCAGGCGGAGGCGCTGCGGGCCCGCGTTGCCCCGCTCGCCGACGAGGACGCCGAGGCCTACGAGTCCGTGCTCGCCGCCATGCGGATGCCGAAGGAGGTCGAGCCCGAGGTGCGGGACGCCGTCCTCGGCAGCGCGCTCTCGCGGGCCGCCGAGATCCCGCTCCGGATCGCCGAGGCGGCGGCCGACGTGGCCGAGCTCGGCTCGCTCGTCGCGGCGGAGGGAAAGCCGAGCGTGCGCGGTGACGCCGCCGCAGCCGCCGTCCTCGGAGAAGCGGCCGCTCGCATCGCCACGAACCTCGTCGACATCAACCTCGCCACCACGCAGGAAGACGAGCGCCTCGGCCGCGCCCGCAAGCTGGTCGCCGCCGCGTCCGCCGCCGCGAAGCGCGCCGTCGCCGCCGCCCCGTAGCCTCGCCGACAGCTTGTGTTTCACTGGCACAAAGTCGAATCTCGCTTGTTGAACGCTCTCGATACCTTCGAGACTCTTGTGCGTGTGGAACACAAGCGCGCGAAGGCGCAGGTGTGACCGCTCACGTCATTGACGGCAACCGGCTGGCCGAGGTGCTCCGCGCCGATGTGGAGAAGCGGCTCGCGGGGCTTACAACCGGAGGAATCCGGCCGGGTCTCGCGACCGTCCTCGTGGGCGAGGACTACGCGGCGGCGGCGTACGAGCGGCGTGTGCGGCGCCTGGCCGAGGAGATCGGCTGCCGGTACGTCTCCGAGGTGCTCGCGCTCGACGTCGAGGAGGCGGAGGCGCTCGCCCTCGTAGGCAAGCTAAACGCCGACCCGCGCGTCTCGGGAATCCTCATCCTCCGCCCCCTCCCCCCGCAGGTTTCCGAGCCGGACGTCTACCGGATGCTCCATCCGCTCAAGGACGTCGAGGCGGTGCACCCGGAGAACGCAGGTCTCCTCGCCCTGGGCGAGCCGCGCTTCACGCCCTCGACGCCGGCCTCGGTCTTCTACATGCTCGACCGCTACGTGGAGGAGAGCGGCCGCGACCCGGCCACGTTCTATAACGGCCTCGACCTCGTCCTCGTCGGTCGCTCGAACAACGTCGGCAAGCCCGCGCTCTGGCTCGGCCTCGCCCGCGGCGCCACCGTCGTCTCCGCCCACCACTTCACCTCCCAGGCCGGGCGGCTGCCCGAGCACACGCTGCGCGCCGACATCCTCGTCGTCGCCGTAGGCATCCCGCACCTCGTCACCGGGGACATGGTCAAGGAGGGCGTGATCGCCGTCGACGTGGGCATCAACCCCGTCGAGGATCCCGAGACCGGCAAGGTGCGGCTCGTCGGCGACCTCGACTTCGAGACGGTCGCGCAAAAGGCTGAAGCGGTCTCGCCCGTGCCGGGCGGCGTCGGGCCGATCACGGACGTCTGGCTCCTCCGCAACACGATCGAGGCGGCCCGCCTCCAGGCGGGCGTCCCCGCCGCGAGCTAACGCCGCTTCTCGCCCACGAGCAGGCTGTGGAGCTCGCCCTCGCCTCCAGGCTCGAGGATCGCGAGCACCTGGTCCCCGGCGCGCAGCTCTGTGGCGCCGACGGCGATCTCCGCCTTCCCGTTCCGCATGACCGAGATCAAGCGCGCCGTCTCCGGAAGGCGGAGCTGCTCCACCCGCTTCCCCGCCGCGGCAGAGGCCTCGCCGATCTCCACCTCGACGATCTCCAGGTTCTCGCGCCTGAGCTCGAGGAGCTGCACGAGCTCGTGCTCGGGCAGCTCGTGCTGGACGAGCGCCATCACCATCCGCGTGGCCGAGACCGTGGGCGCGATCTCGAGCAGGTCGAAGAGCTCCTGGTTGCGCGGATCGTTCACCCGCGCGACCACCTTGGGAACACCGTAGCGCTCGCGCGCGAGCTGGCAGATGACGAGGTTGTCCTCGTCGTCCCCGGTCACCGCGACGACGATGTCCGGCGGACGCGTGATTCCCGCTCCCTCGAGCACCCAGAGCTCCGTCCCGTCGCCGTAGCGGGCGCCGTGGCCGAACTCCTCGTCGAGCGCCTCGTAGCGGTCCTTGCGCTGCTCGACGACGACCACCTCGTGGCCGAGCCCGGCCAGCGTGCGCGTCACGTTCGTGCCCACCTTGCCGCCGCCGACGACGAGAACGAACATCAGGAGGACTCCGACAGCGCCAGCTCGGCGAGCGACTCGATCGCGCTTGTCGTCGGCGAGACGACATGGATGCCGCGTCCGGCGTAGAACTCGGCCCGGGCCGGGTCGAGGATGCGCACGGCCACCTTCGGAACGTCGTAGCGGAGCCTCGCCACCTGGGCGACGACGATGTTGGTGTTGTCACCGTCCGTCGCCACGATGGCGAGGTCGGCGGAGCCGATCCCGGCCTCCTCGAGGACGCCGAGGTCCAGCGCATGCCCGAGATGGAACTCGCCCGGCCAGCTCTCGCCGAGGCGCTCGAGCGCCTCTTCGCTCTCGTCCACGCAGACGACCTCCCAGCCCGCCGCGTGGAGCCGCTTGGCGAGCGCCGAGCCGACGCGCCCGCACCCGATGACGAGGGCCTTCATAGCTTCAAGCCTCCACCCTATTCTCTTCCTCGAGCACCCCCTGCGGGTAGGCGACGACCATGACGTCGCAGGAAGCGCGCCGGAGGACGTAGTCCACGGTCGGGCTGAAGAAGCGGGCCTGACGCCGCCAGCGCGGGGCGGAGCCCATCACGATCAGGTCGGTGCCCTGCCTGCGGGCATGGGCGACGATCGCCTCGCCCAGCGCCCGGGCGCGGACCAGGCTCGCTTCAATGAGAACGTCGTGCTCGCGCGCCAGTTCCTGCACCTGGGCAAACGAGGCCGCCGCCCGCTCCTCCGCCTCCGGAAGCTCCGCGTCGAGAGGCAGCTCGAGCGGAACCCGGAGCACGTGGAGGACGGAGACGGCGCCGCCGCGCTCCTCCGCGAGCTTGATCGCGGTGGCGAGCACCTCCTCGCCGATCAACCCGAGCTTGAGCGGGACGAGCACGCGCTCGTAGGCTCCGTGCGGGTGCGGGACGAGATCCGGCTCGGCGGGCGTCACCGGACCGAGGACCGGCTCGCGCTCGGCCATGCGGACTGCGACGAAGAGGACGGCCCCGAGCACGACCCAGATCGGCCCAGCGATGCGGGCCGCGTCGTGCGTGGCGAGGGCGGCGATCCAGAGGGCGAAGGTGAGCGGCGCCCCGACGAGCGCCGGCAGCGGCACCGGGACGCCTCGGATCGTGACGTTCCACGGCGCTCGGTAGGGGCGCGCCAGTTCCGGCTCGGAGAAGCGCAGGCGGATCACGGCCACCTGCGCCGCGGTCAGGGCGAGGAGGATGCCGAAGCTGTACAGGCTGGCGAGGAACTGCTCCTCTCTGGCCCACGCGTCGGCGAGGAGGAGGAGCGCGGACGCGAGAACCCCCGCACTGACGATCCCCGCCGGGGAGAGGAGCGTGCGCCGGTTCAGGCGGGCGAACGCGTGCGGGAGCATGTCGCGGCGGCCGAGGGCGTAGGCAAGCCGGCCGGCGCCGGAGATCGCGGTCGTGATCGCCGCGACGAGCACGACCGCCGCGCCGAGGCCGACGAAGACACGCAAGGCGTCGACCAGGCCGCCCGGCAGGTCGGCCTCCAGCTCCGCGACGATCGCGAGGAGCGGAGCCCGTCGCCAGTCGGTCGGCAGGGCCTCCACCGAGACGGCGACGAGCCCGAAAGCCGCCGTGACCACCACGACGAGGCCGATCCCGCCGAAGAGGCTGCGCGGGAGCGTGCGGCCGGGCTCACGAGCCTCGGCTGCGAGGTTGGCCACCGTCTCGAGGCCCGTGTACGCGAGCGTCGCGACTGCCAGCGCGAATGCGAGGTCGGCCCAGGCCGGCTCCTGCCCGAAGTCCACCTCGGCGAGGTCGCCCGGCGAGAAGACGAGGCCGAATCCGAGGGCGACGAGCACAAGGTGCGTGACGAGCGCGAGCGCGGCCACGCCGATCGCGATCCGGTAGAGCTCCGCGCGGCGGACGAGCCGGAAGCCGGTGACCACGAGGATGACACACACGCCCACCACACCGTCCCACGGTTGCTCGGTGACGGCATCCCACCCGATCGCCGCGCCCACGTAGTGCGGGACGAACAGTCCGGCGAGCGCGATGACGATCAGGTAGTCGAGGAGCAGGACCCAGCCGGTGAGGAAACCGACGGGGTCGTTGAACGCTCGCCCCACGAAGAGCGCCGCCCCGCCCGTTTCAGGCAGTGCCGAGCTCGCCTCCGCGTACGAGAGCGTGACGAGGAGGAAGACGAGCCCGACGCCCAGGAGGACCCACGGCGTCAGCCCCAGGGCGAAGAGCGCCACGATCCCGAGCGCGAAGTACAGGGAGGAGCCGATCTCCGCGTAGGCGA
>JBOHAJ010000302.1:0-4937 GCA_050697715.1 Gaiellaceae bacterium | reverse complement strand
TCGCGGAGCTGCGCCGGAAGGGTTTGAGCTGAGCGTCGCTCGGCGTGGTCGCCCGGGGAAGAGCTAGGCCCCCGCGCGTTCCGCGCTCCGAAGCCCGCGCACGGCCCAGAGCGCGAGCAGGAGCCCGATTGCGAGCGCCGCCCCGAAGGCCGCCGCCACCTCCGTCGGCTCGCCGGAGATGAAGCCACGGCCGGCCTCGAGGACTCGAGTGACGGGATTCACCGTCGCGATTGCGTGGATCCAGCCCTCGAGGAGCGAGAGCGGCACGTAGACCGGCGCGAAGAAAAGAATGAGGAAGACCGGCATCTGCATCACGGGACCCGCCTGCATCGTCCGCAGCCGCATCGCAACCCCCGCGGCCCAGAGCACGGCCGCGAAGTTGATCAGGAGGCCGAGCGCGTAGCCGAGCACGATGCCGGTCCGGTTCGGCGCCGCGAGGAGCAGTCGCCGCGCGAAGCCACTCTCGAAGTCGCGCGCGATCCCGAACCCGGTGAAGACGCCGCCGAAGGCGGCCGACTGAAGCAGGACGAAGACGAACTGGAAGGCCGTGTACCCCTGCGGGAAGTCGAACCCGGGCACCTGGTCGATCTGCGACAACCCGCCCGCGAAGGCGACGAAGAAGAAGAGCGGGAAGACGAGCGAGGGGATGAAGAGCGACGGGTTGGTGAACACGTTGTGCAGGGTCCGCCAAGCCACCGCACGTGCGACCGCGAGGCGCCTCATGACCGCGTCAGCCTCGAGCGCAGGGAGACACCCGCGAGCGTGAGCGCGACGACGGCGATGGCCGCAGCGATGCCAAAGCCGAGCGCGAGAGCCTCCGCGTCCCAGCCCGTGATGATCAGGCTGCGCACGCATTCGATCAGGTACGAGACCGGATTGGCGGTGGCGAGGGCCCGGAACCAATCCACCTCGATCAGGTTGCGCGGCAAGTTGATCGACGAGATGAAGAGGAAGACGAAGAAGACGGGGAAGATCCCCTGCACCGCCTCGCCTGAGCCCGTCCGCAGAGCGGCGAAGGCGCCGAGCGCGCCGAAGCCGAGCGACACGACGACTGCGAAGACGAGCACGACGAGGACGCCGAGCGGGCCGGAGGCGATATCGACGCCGACCGCCAGCCCAACCGTCAGGTAGACGACGGCCTGGACGACCCCCATCGTCACCACGCCGCCGAGCTGGCCGGCGAGGAGCGCGATGCCGCGCATCGGCGTGAGCGCCAGACGGTTGAGGAAGCCGGTCTGGATGTCGCGGGCGAGGTCGGTGCCCGCGTTCATCGTCGCAAAGAGGGCGCCCTGGATGAACGGGACGGCGAGCGCGAAGGCGACGAAGGAATCCGTCGGAAAGCCCGGCAGGCTCGTCGCCGAGTCGAGGCCGCCGGAGTTGACCGCAAGGAGAAGGAGCGGAAAGACGAGTGGGAAGACGACGTTTGCCGGCTGCCGCAGCGTCCGCACGACGGAGCGGCGCGCAAGGAGGAAGACCTGCTCGGCGAACGCGTAGCTCATCGGCCAACCCGTGGCCGGTGAGCGTGTGGAAGGGGTGTGGGGGAACCGGGAGGTTCCTCCACGGGGTCAAAGAAGGGGGTCCGTGGGGAAAACCTGGTTTCCCCCACGGGAGCGAGCCGGAGGCGAGCGACGGTCACGCCGGTTCCAGCGCGGGCTCGCCCGAGACGCGCCGGTCTTCGGCGCCCGCGCCCTCGAGCGAGCGGCCGGTCTTGGCGAGGAAGACGTCATCCAGCGAGGGTTGGTGCAGCTGGAGGTGCTCGACCTTGATGTTCTCGGCGTCCAGGGCGCGGACGACGTCGGCGAGACCGGCCTCTCCGGAGTCGAGGCGGACCGCGACTCCGTCCTGCGAGCCGCAAGGCTCGCCGAAACGGGCCAGGACGGCCGCGGCCCGCTCGTGGTCTGTCGGATCGACGGGGACGGCCTCGACCGTGGGCCGGCCCACCTGCGCCTTCAGCGCGGCGGGTGTGCCCTCGGCGACGATGCGACCGTGGTCGATGATCCCGACCCGGGCGGCGAGCGAATCGGCCTCCTCGAGGTACTGGGTGGTCAGGAAGACCGTCACACCTTCCTGCGTCGAGAGGCGTTCGACCTCCTGCCAGAGCGCCAGGCGACTCTGGATGTCGAGCCCGGTCGTCGGCTCGTCCAGGAAGAGGATTCGGGGTGAATGCGCGAGCGCGAGCGCCAGGTCGAGCCGGCGCTTCATGCCGCCCGAATAGCCGCCCACCTTGCGGTCGGCGGCCTCCGACAGGCCGACGCGCGCCAGGAGCAAGTCGCCGCGGAGCTTCGCCTCGGCGCGTGGCATGCCGTGCAGGGCCGTCTGGAGACGCAGGTGCTCGCGCCCGGTGAGCAGAGGGTCGAGCGCGGCCTCCTGGAGGGCCGCGCCGATAGCAGCCCGGACTTGCGGCCCCTGAGAGACGACGTCGTACCCGGCGACGCGCGCCCGCCCACCGGTCGGCGGCAGCAGCGTCGTCAGCATGTGCACGGTCGTCGACTTCCCCGCCCCGTTGGGTCCGAGGAAGCCGTAGATCTCGCCCGCGGCGACGTTCAGGTCGATCCCGTCGACTGCACGGATCCCGCCCTTGAACTCGCGTTCCAGGCTTTCCGCTTCGATCCCGTGGGCGCTCTGCATCGACCACTAGGCTATCCAGATCTTTTACCTTGTCAAGTGTCTATGTCGTCAACTATGATTCTCACATGAGCATCGCGTCGACCTCGCGAGCAACCCCGGCCCGCGAGGCGTGGGGCCTCGTGTTCGAGCTTGCCTTCGCGAACAAGGCGAGGTTCATCGCGGCGGTCGGGGAGTTCGGCCTGACTCCCGTGGGCGCGCACGCGCTTCGGCTGCTGGACGCCGGCCAGCCTCTGGCGATGAGCGAGCTCGCGGACGCGCTCGGGTGTGACGCCTCCAACGTGACGGGAGTCGTCGACCGCCTCGAGGACCGCGGCCTCGTCGAGCGCCGCCCCGGACGGGACGACCGGCGGGTGAAGACGCTTGCCCTCACGCCGCAGGGCAGGGAAGTTCGGCAGCTGGTGCTGGAGCGGATGAGCGAGCCGCCGCCGGAGATTCTGAGGCTCTCAGCTCGCGAGCAGCGCGAGCTGCGGGACCTCTTGCGGCGCGCCCTCGGCCGCTAACGTCGCGAGCAGGGCTCGCACCGCCCTCCGCGTTCCTGCATCCGTCAGGTTGCCCTCCGCGTCGAAGCGGGCATACGCCTGCGGGACGTGCACCTGCTCCTCGAGCACACGCGCGCGCGGGAAGGCGAGCACCTGGCGGAGCTGCTCCTGCGCGTTTTGCGTTCCGCCCATGCCGGTCGAGGCGCCCATGAGCGCGACGGGCTTCCCGGCGAGCGGCGAGCCCAGGGCGGGCCGCGACGCCCAGTCGATTGCGTTCTTGAGCACGCCGGGAACGCCCCTGTTGTACTCGGGGGTGGCGATGAGAAGCGCGTCCGCGCGTCTGATCGCCTCCTTGAAGGCGGTTACGGGGGCGGGGTCGCCCTCGGCCTCGACGTCACCGTCGTAGAACGGCAGGCCGCGGAGGTCGAACGTGACGATCTCCACGTCCGCAGGAGCGAGCTCGGAGGCAGCGCGCAGGAGAGCCCGGTTGTACGAGCCCGCGCGGAGGCTGCCGGCGATGCTGAGGACGACCACTGCCCCTCCTTAGCCGGCCCTCGAGGCCGAGATGTCGAGGACGAGCTCGACTGGCGTCGGGCCGAAGGAGATGGCGCCGCGTGCCTCGAGCACGAGACGCTCTCCGCTCTGTCCCCGGCCGGCTCCGAGAACGCGGCCCTCGAGCTCGATCTCCTGCTCGGAGCCCGCAAGCGTGAGCGTCCCCGGGATCGTTAGAGCGTCGCCTTCCCCGGGAACGACCTCGGCCGAGGTGAAGCGGATCTCCGGATAGCGCTCGGCGTCGAAGAAATCGGGCGAGCGCAGGTGGGCGTCGCGTTGCTCCTGTCCGGTGGTCACGCTGGCCACTCGGATGATCCCCTCGAGGCTCACGTCCCCCGGATCGGCGCCGACGACGATCGTTCCCTCGACGTCGGTGAAGCGGCCGTTGACGAAGGTGAACGCCTGGGTCAGGTCGGCGACGCGAAACGCGACGGACGAGTGCACGGGGTCGACGGCCCAGGTCCCTTCCGGGATGATCTGCGCAATCGGCTCGTGAACGACGGTGGTCATGGCATCCTCCTCTGGATGTCGTATACTTGAGGTGTCAACTATGTTACCGGAGATAATTTGAATACGCAAGTATTGAGTGGACAAGCATCTGTGCGGCAGGACGGGCGTCTGGAGGCGTGGGTGCGGTTCCTGCGTACGCACGCCGCGATCACGCGGCAGCTCAGCGCCGAGCTCGTCGCCGAGCACGGCCTCACCATCAACGACTACGAGGTGCTCCTCCACCTCTCGCGCGCCCCGGATCGCCTCATGCGGCGGGTCGACCTCGCCGAGAGCGTCCTCCTCACCCCCTCGGGGATCACCCGCCTCCTCGACGGCCTCGAGCGGCAGGGTCTGGTCGGACGGGCGGAGTGCTCGAGCGACCGGCGGGTCACCTACGCGAAGCTCACGGACGCGGGGTACGCGAGGTTCCAGGAGGCGCGGAAGACGCACCTGCGCGGGATCCGGGAGCTCTTCGGCGGCCGCTTCGACCAGAAGGAGCTGGAGACCCTCTCCGCTCTGCTCGGGCGCCTGCCCGGCGTTGCGGCGGACGACTCGAGCGAGTGCTGAACCCGAGCGGGCGCTGGCCCCCCACCGGGAAGCCCGACTACGCCGGGCTGCCGACGTACGCAGGCGCCCTCTACACCGAGGATCCGGTCGAGCTGGCCGGAGCGGACGTTGCGATCGTGGGAGCGCCTGTGGACGATCTCGTGTCCGACCGGCCCGGAGCGCGGTACGGCCCGAGGGCGATCCGGGGCGCGAGTCTGGCACCCGGGCCGCACCTCGAGGCGA
>JBOHAJ010000301.1:0-2850 GCA_050697715.1 Gaiellaceae bacterium | reverse complement strand
GTGTTCGGACGGTCTTTCTTTCGGGCGGGCCTCGAAAAAACGTGAGAGCGGCCGTCCGGTCGCTCTACCACAGTGTGACGTAGCGCCTGGCAGAAAGGCAGCAGAACGCCGGAATCCTCAAGGATTCTTTGCAAATTGCTGCCGTCCCTCGTTCGGGGCGACATGCTTCCTCAAGCGGCCCTCCGGCGCAGCCGATAGGTAGGGCATGGAAGGCCAGCCGTTCCTCGAGCCCGCGTTCGAGCCCCTGCCCCCCGAGCCGAAGCTCGAGCTGCTCCCGGCTCTGGACGACGCCGAGGCCGAGGAGGTCGAGGAGGAGCCCGGCGAGGACGAGCCGGCGCTCAAGCAGGCGCCCGAGCAGACCCAGGACCCGCTCAAGCTCTACGTCCGCCAGATCGGCGACGGCCCGCTGCTGACCCCGGCCGAGGAGCGAGAGCTCGCGCGCCGCAAGGACGAGGGCGACGAGTGGGCGAAGCGGAAGCTGATCGAGTCGAACCTGCGCCTCGTCATGTCCATCACCCGCAACTACACGAAGGCCGGCGTCCCGCTCCTCGACCTGATCCAGGAGGGGAACCTCGGACTGATTCGCGCTGTCGAGAAGTTCGACTACAAGATGGGCTACAAGCTCTCGACGTACGCGACCTGGTGGATCCGCCAGGCCGTCACGCGCGCGCTCGCCGATCAGGGCCGCACGATCCGGCTGCCGGTGCACGTGGCCGAGCAGGTCCGCAGGCTGATGCGCTCGCGGCGCGTGCTGACCCAGAAGCTGAACCGCGACCCGAACGTCGACGAGCTCGCCAAGGAGAGCGGTTTCCCCGCCAAGCGCGTGCAGGAGCTGCTCGACCTCGTCGAGGATCCGGTCAGCCTCGAGACGCCCGTCGGCGACGGCGAGAGTCTGTACGGCGATCTGATCGAGGACACGAAGTGCGACCAGCCGGACATCACGACGGCGATCAACCTCCGCTCGCGTGAGCTGGCGGACGCCCTGCTTCGCCTGACCCCGCGCATGCGCCACGTGCTCGCGCTCCGCTTCGGCCTCGAAGGCGCGTCGCCGCAGACGCTCGAGGAAGTCGGCACCGGCCTCGGCATCACCCGCGAGCGCGTGCGTCAGCTCGAGTCCCGCGCCCTGCGCGAGCTCCGAGCCGTGGCGCCCGATCTCGAGCTCTATCTGCGAGCCTAGTACCCCGTCAGGCAATACACGCCTGCTCCTGGCCCGCGATCACGCGGCGCCAGGAACCACCCCCGCCCTTGCCAAGGCTCGAGAGCCTTGGCCGCGGACGGGGCCCCTGGCTTGGTGCTCGCGACCCAGAAGCGGGGCAGCATTACCTGAAGGGGCACTAGCCCCGCCGCTAGGCTGGTGAGGGTGCCGCGGCCCTTCTTCGTCGACGTCCACAGCCACGTCGTCCCGTCCGGGGACGACGGCGCCGCCACGGTCTCGGAAGGCCGGGCGCTCTGCGGCTCGGCCGCCGACCACGGCACGCGACTGCTCTTCGCGACCCCTCACGTCTGGCCGCACTTGACGATGCCTCCGGCCCGGGAGACGCAGGTTCGACGCGCGTTCGCCGCCGTCGCGGCGGGAGCGGGGCTCGAGCTCCGGCTCGGGTTCGAGCTGACGCCGTCGCCGGCCCTGCTCACCGAGGATCCGCGCCGCTACCGGCTCGAGGGAACGCAGGCCGTCCTGATGGAGGTGCCGTTCGTCGGTTCCGCCGACGGCCTCGTCCGCCTGGCCGAGCACGCCGACTCGCAGGGGCTCCAGCCGGTGATCGCGCACCCGGAGCGCTCCGAGGCCGGGCTCGCCGATCCGGAGCTCGCACGCCGTCTCGCGGCGCGGGGCTGGCTCGTGCAGGTGAACGCGACCTCCCTGCTCGGCCGCCATGGACCGGCCTGCGAGGCGCTGTCGTGGCGCCTCCTCGAGGACGGGAGCGCGGCGCTCGTGGCGTCGGACGGCCACCGCTCGACGCGGCCGGCGCACCTCGACGCGGCCTACCGGGAGGCGGAGACCAGGCTGGGGGAGGGGGCCGCAAGGCCGCTCTTCGACGGGACCGCGCTCGGTCTCGCTAGCGAGCGAGCTCCATCTCGCGCAGCGACGCGAGGCGTCTGAGCGACTCGACCTCGATCTGGCGCACGCGCTCGCGCGTCAGCCCGAGCCGGCGTCCGATCTCCTCCAGCGTCTTCGGCTCGGCGTCGTCGAGCCCGTAGCGGAGAACGAGGACGCGCCGCTCGCGCTCCGAGAGCGCCGTCAGCGCCTCCTGGAGGGCCTGGCTGCGCAGGGAGAGCTCGACCTCCTCCTCGGGCAGAGGACCGTCGCCCGCGACGAAGTCTCCGAAGACGGCGTCGTCGGACTCGCCGACCGGCTGGTCGAGGCTCGCCGAGGCGCGTGCCGCCGCCCGCACCTCCTTCGCCTGCTGCAGGGGCAGGCTCGCCTCCGCGGCGATCTCGTCGAGCGTGGGCTCGCGCCCGAGCTGCGTCCAGAGCGTGCGCTCGGCGCGGTTCATCTTCTGGAGCCGCTCGACGATGTGCACCGGCATGCGGATCGTCCGCGCCTTGTCGGCGAGCGCCCGCGCGACCGCCTGGCGGATCCACCAGGTGGCGTACGTGGAGAACTTGTAGCCCCGGCGCCAGTCGAACTTCTCGACGGCGCGGATCAGCCCGAGGGTGCCCTCCTGGATCAGATCGAGGAAGGGGAGACCCTGGTTGCGGTAGTTCTTGGCGATCGAGACGACGAGGCGCAAGTTCGACTGGATCATCCGCTCCTTGGCATCCATGTCACCGCGCTCGATCCGCTTCGCGAGCTCGACCTCCTGAGCGGCGGTGAGCAGCTGGTGGCGGCCGGCCTCGCGCAGGAAGAGCTGC
>JBOHAJ010000300.1:0-3527 GCA_050697715.1 Gaiellaceae bacterium | reverse complement strand
CCAGCACCCCGGCCGGGACTGCGGCCCTCCCGGCACCGACGTGCGCAACTGCAACTCAAACAACCAGGTCCGTTCGAGCGACGGCATCTCGGTCTCGCACGAGGCCGACCCCACGCCCGACGGGAAGTTCATGTTCGTCACGGACGAGCGTGGCGGCGGGATCGTGCCGCCCGGGTCCTCGTGTGCCCCCGGGATCGAGAACCCGTTCGGAAACGGTGGAATGCACGCCTTCGACATCAGCGACCCGGCGAACATCACCTACGCGACGACGCCGGACGGCCAGAAGTCGGTGTACATCAGTGATGCGGTCGTGCCCGCCGAGACCTTCTGCGACGTCCACGTGATCGAGCAGGTGCCCGGGGAGCAGCGGCTCATCGTCGCGTACTACAGCCAGGGGACCAAGATCGTCGACTACTTCGTCGACGCGCAGGGGCACGTCCAGTTCCGCGAGACGTCCTCGTTCACCCTCCCGAACGCCAACACCTGGGCGGCCGAGGACTTCAAGATCGTCGACAACCCAGACGGCACTCGCACCTACTTCATCGCCGCGGACGACATCCATCGCGGGATCGACATCATGAGCTGGAGAGGGCAGCCGAACCCGATCGGCGCGCAGGCGCCCCGGGCGTCATCGCGCACCACGGGGATGAACGTGGGCCTGCTCGGCGCGGCCGTGCTTCTCCTGCCCGCGGCGGCTGCGCTCGGGCGCCGGCGTCGGCGCTCCAAGCGGCCCGAGGCCTAGCCCGGATCCTCGGAGGAAAGCGGCTTCTCTAGGATGTCGCGGCGCTTGGCGATCCGCATCCCCGCCCGCTCGTAGAGGCGTACGGCTCCGGTTAAGTTCTCGGCGTCGACGTCGAGCCCGGCCCGCGTCATCCCGCGCAGGCGGAACTCGCGGAAGGCATGGCGCAGGAGAGCGAGGCCCAGACCCCGCCTCCGCCACGGCCGGCGCACAGCGAGGACCGTCACGTAGCCGAAAGCCGGGTCTCCGGACTCGTGCACGCCGCAGAGGCAGAAGCCCGCCACCTCGCGGCCGTCCTCGACGAGGAACCAAAGCAGCGGGTCGAAGCTGGGGTGTTCCACGAGCCCCGCGCGCCACGTCGCGAACGGCTCGCGGACGAACTCCCAGTGGTCCTCGAAAGCCTCCATGTCCGCCTCGTACACACGCTGTTCATCCTCGTCGGGAACAAACGCGCGAACCGCCATTCCGTCGGGCCACTGCGGCTCGGGAAGGTCGACGTCGAGGTCGGTACGCATCTCGAGTGCGTGGCGGACGAAGCGGTAGCCGGCCGCTTCGTAGAGCGTTCGGACGGGCTCGTCAGGCTCCGTCACCACCCCGCGGAGGAGCGCTCGCGGGGACGCTCGCCTGCGCGACCATTCCTCCGCCACCCGGAGCAACGCTCTTGCCCCGCCGAGGTCCCGCCGTCCGGGATGCTCCCGGAGATCGAGCCAGTATCGGGTTCTCTCGGCCTCCTCGCGGACGTCGGCGTATGCGGCGAGCTCCCCCCGGGGCCCTTCCGCGACCCAAAACTCGACGTCGGGGAGCCGGAACCAGTGCGCCACCGCCTCTGGGGCCACTACCGCCTCGCCGTGCTGTTCCCATGCGTGGGCGTTCAGGAGCTCGGCGATCGGACTCGCGTCGCTCTTCTTCGGCTTCCGCACTCTGGGTGCGGGAGGCGAGGGACGGCCTCGTCGATTCGTAACCTCCACCCCTCAGAAGATAGTGGCTTCCGGCTTACGCCAGACATCCGCGGCGGCTCGGTCGTCCTTCGCTCGCGGAGCGCTACCGGGAAGTGCCGAAATCGGGGTGGCGAGCCGGGCGCCTCCGCTCTTCCGCGGCAGGCGCCCGGGGCCGCGCTCGCCGGCGCGAAACTCTCAGCTTTCTAGTGTCCGTCGAAGTGCCCGGCAAGAGCCGTGGCGGGCGCCGCGAGGAACGCGGCGAGCGTAGTCATGGCGACAAGAGCCTTCACCTTCACGGTCGTCACCTCCTTTGAGTTCGTGACCACCTGACGTCGTGACCCAGGAGCCGGAACGGCCATGCCCCGCTCGGATGTGCTCGTCCGTCAATGCCCAGGTACTCACGACTCCGCCAGTCGATCGGTCCAGGCTGAAAGAGCGCTTAAGGCCGGCTTAAGCGCGCCCGCCGAGCTAGTCGTGTTAGGACCCGGGACATCTGAGACAGATCGTTCTCGGCACATCTGAGACGTTCGCGGGACATGTGAGACACCGTCGGCCCGGGCCCGCAGGCTTGCCTCCAGGCGGAAGCGAGCGCGGGAGGAAGGCGTGGCTCTCAGGGTGCTGTCGATGGACGAGCTCAAGCTGGAGGTGCTGCTCGAGCCGGAGCGCACGGACGATACGGTCGCGGAGGTCTGCCGCCGGCGAGGAATCTCGCGGGCGAGCTTCTACCGCTACCGACGCCGCTACCTGGAGGAGGGCCCGGCCGGGCTGGAGCAGCGCTCGCGAAGGCCGCGCGGCTCGCCGGGACAGATCGCGGCCGGGCTTGAGGCGGAGATCGTGGCGCTGCGCAAGAGGCATCCGCGCTGGGGCGCGCGCCGGATCCATGCCGAGCTGGCCCGCGCCGGCCTCGAGCCGCCGGCGGTGGCCACGATCCACCGCGCGCTCAGGCGCAACTACCTGGTCGCACCGCAGCCGCCGCGCCGGCGCAAGGCGAGGAAGCGCTTCGAGCGCCCGGTCGCTAACGACCTCTGGCAGATCGACGGCACCCAGGTCGAGCTCGCAGGGGGCTCGCGGGTCTGGGTGGTCGACGTCCTCGACGACCACGCCCGCTACTTGCTGGCCGCACTCGCCTGTGCGAGCCCGACCGGCGAGGCGGCCTGGGCCTGCTTTTGCACGGCGAGCGCCGCCCACGGGCTTCCCCGCCAGCTCCTCTCCGATAACCACATGAGCTTCACGGGCCGCCTCTTCGGTGTCGAGGTCGCTTTCGAGCGCAGGCTGGCCGAGGTCGGGGTCGAGCTGATCAACGCGGCGCCCGCGCATCCGCAGACGCTCGGCAAGCTGGAGCGCTTCCACCGCACGCTCAAGGAGTGGCTCGCAGACGAGGGACCGCCCACCGACCTCGAGCACCTGCAGCTCCTGCTCGACCGCTTCCGCGCCCACTACAACGAGGAGCGGCCCCACCAGGGCATCGGCAACCGCACCCCGGCCGAGCGCTACCTGCCCGGCCCGGCCCCGGCCGTCCCGCTCGGCGAGCTTGCGCCCGCCGAGGCGGACAAGCACCCTCCCTACCCGCCGCACGCGGCCACCCGCAAGGTCGATCGCAACGGCATCGTCTCCTACGACCGCCTCGGGATCATCCTCCCCCACCGCTTCGCCGGCGCCACCGTCCGCGTGCTCGAGATCGGCCAGCTGATCCACGTCTACCTCGGCGAGGAGCTCATTCGCGTCCTCGTCCCCGACCGCACCAAGCGCTTCCAGAAACTCGGCAAGCGACGAGAAAGGAGGCCCTAGCAGAGAACACCTGCCTCACATCTCCCGAGCACGCGGTGTCTCACTTGACCCAAGAACAAACA
>JBOHAJ010000299.1:0-7451 GCA_050697715.1 Gaiellaceae bacterium | reverse complement strand
GTCGTGCTTGCCGTCGATGATCTCCCGGAACGAGCGCACCGTCTCCTCGACCGGCACGTACTTGCCCTCGAGGCCGGTAAAGGCCGTGGCCACGAAGAACGGCTGCGACAGGAAGCGCTCGACCTTGCGCGCTCGCTGCACGGTCAGCCGGTCCTCGTCGGAGAGCTCGTCGATGCCGAGGATGGCGATGATGTCCTGCAGCTCCTTGTAGCGCTGCAGGATCTCGCGAACCGCGTTCGCGACCTGGAAGTGCTCCTCGCCCACGATGTCGGCCTTGAGAATCGTCGAGGTCGAGTCGAGCGGGTCGACGGCCGGGTAGATGCCCTTCTCGGAGATCGAGCGCGACAGCGTCGTCGTCGCGTTCAGGTGGGCGAACACCGACGCCGGCGCCGGGTCGGTGAGATCGTCGGCCGGCACGTAGATCGCCTGGACCGAGGTGACCGAGCCCTGGCGCGTCGACGGGATGCGCTCCTGGAGCTGTCCCATCTCCGTCTCAAGCGTGGGCTGATACCCCACGGCGGAGGGCATGCGGCCGAGGAGCGCGGAGACCTCGGAACCCGCCTGCACGAAACGGAAGATGTTGTCGATGAAGAGAAGGGTGTCGCGCCCCTCGTCGCGGAAGAACTCCGCCATCGTCAGGCCGCTCAAGCCGACGCGCAGACGCGCGCCGGGCGGCTCGTTCATCTGCCCGAAGACGAGCGCCGTCTTGTCGATCACGCCCGACTCGGTCATCTCGAGCCAGAGGTCGTTGCCCTCGCGCGACCGCTCCCCGACTCCCGCGAAGACGGAGTAGCCGCCGTGCTCCTGGGCGACGTTGCGGATGAGCTCCTGGATCAGGACCGTCTTGCCCAGGCCGGCGCCGCCGAAGAGGCCGACCTTGCCTCCCTTCACGAACGGCGAGATGAGGTCGACGACCTTGAGCCCCGTCTCGAAGACCTCGATCGTCGGTGAGAGGTCGCCGAACTCCGGCGCGTGGCGATGAATGGGCCAGCGCTCGCCCTCGACCGACTCGTCGCGATCGTCGATCGGCTCGCCGAGCACGTTGAAGATGCGCCCGAGCGTCGTCTGGCCGACGGGCACGCTGATCGGCGCCCCGGTGTCCGCGACTTCGACGCCGCGGGAGATGCCGTCGGTCGAGTCCATGGCCACAGCCCGGACGCGGTCGTTTCCCAGGTGCTGCTGCACCTCGGCGAAGAGGTCGATGGCGGGGCGCCCATCCTGCTCGGGGACGCGGATCCGGAGGGCGTTGTAGATCCCCGGCAGCTCGCCGGAGAAGACGGCGTCGACGACGACGCCCTTGATCTCGACAACCCTGCCGACGTTTTTCGAGTCCGGGTTCTCAGGCATGAACAGTGGGATCCTCTGGTCGCTTGCCACGGCCAGTCTAGCCGAGCGCCGCGCTCAAACTCGGCACCAGGCGCCTCTCCGCGGAAAGTGCGACGGCGCTTTCCGCGCTTACTTAGATGACGCCTTCGGGGGGGTTGGGCGGGCCGCTCGGGATCGGCGCCGGCGAGTGCTTCTTCTCCACGCGCGGAAGCTCGCGGAGCTGGTCGAAGTCGCGCGAGAGGAAGCTCACCTGCTGCGCTGGAGCCCTCGGCTCGGGCTCCGAAGGACGTTGCAGGAGCGATCCGGCGAGCACGCCCAGAACGAGCGCGGCCGCGGCCACGAAGGCGGTGCGGTGGCGGACCACCCGGAAGCGGACCGCGCGGGCTGGCGGCCGGAAGCGCTGTGAGGGCACCTCGGGCGGCGCCGCGCGCAGGAGCCCGGTCGCTAGAAGCACCCCCTCGTCGAACGCGCGGCAGGCCTCGCACACGCCGAGATGGCGCTCGAGGAGCTGCTCCTCGAGCGCGGAGAGCTCGCCGTCGACGCGGAGCGACGCGCAGTGGCGCGCCCGCTCGCAGCGAATTCCGTGCGTGCTGACTTCGGTGCCTGCCATTACCCCCTCTGACGATAGCCGAGGAAGGAGGTTAGGCCACTCCCCGCGCGGGTTTTTTCTAGGGGGCTTTCTAGCCCTGAGCGAAGCGCTCGAGCTTGAGCCGGGCCCGCTCGGCCTTGCGCTCGCGCTGCCGGCGGGGGTCGGGGACCGGCACCGCAGTGAAGAGCGCCTTCGTGTACTCGTCCCTCGGCTGCAGGTACACCTGCTCCGCCGGCCCGACTTCGACGAGCTTCCCCTGGTTCATGACGGCGATGTCGTCGCTCATCGTCCGCACGACGGCGAGGTCGTGCGAGATGAAGAGGTAGGTGAGGCTGAAGTCCCGCTGCAGGTCCTTGAGCAGGTTGAGGATCTGAGCCTGGATGGAGACGTCGAGCGCAGAGACCGGCTCGTCGCAGACGATCAGCTTCGGGTTGAGGGCAAGCGCGCGCGCGATGCCGATGCGCTGCCGCTGCCCGCCCGAGAACTCGTGCGGGTAGCGGTTCGTGTAGTTCGGGTTGAACCCCACGATGTCGAGGAGCTTGCGCACCGTCTCGCGCCGGCTCCTGCGCGTGCCGATCCCGTGCACCTCGAGCGGCTCGGAGACGATGTTCCCGACGGTCATGCGCGGGTCGAGTGAGGAGTACGGGTCCTGGAAGACGATCTGCATCTCCCGGCGCATACGGCGCAGGTCCTCTCGCTTGAGCTGCGTCAGCTCCTCGCCCATGAAACGCACGGAGCCGCCCGTCGGACGCATGAGTTGGAGGATGCAGTACCCGGTCGTGGACTTGCCCGAGCCCGACTCGCCCACGAGGCCGAGCGTGTGCCCTTCGGTGATGGAGAAGCTGACGCCGTCCACAGCCTTCACTTCTCCCACCTGGCGCTCGATCAGGATGCCCTTCCGGATGGGAAAGTGCTTCTCGAGGTCGGTGACCTGGAGGAGGGCGCCGTCCGTCGACGCCGTCGCGGCTGCGGGACTCTCGCTCATCCGCTCACCGGCTCCCGCGCGCGCATCCGCTCGCTCGCCGGGTGGGCCGAGCGAACCAGATGGCCGGAGCGGATCTCGCGCAGCTCCTGCGCCGCGTTCGCACAGCGCGTGTCGTGGTCGCGGTACGGGCAGCGCGCCGCGAAGCGGCACGCCTCGGGTGGGTTCACGAGGTCAGGCGGCCGGCCGGGAATGGCCGTCAGCCTGCCCTCGCGAATGCCCTCGCCTTCGAGTTGGGGCAGCGCGCCGAGCAGCGCCTCCGTGTAGGGGTGCTCGGGGTGGTCGAAGAGCTCGAGCGCCGCTGCCTGCTCGACGATCTGGCCCGCGTACATGACGACGATGTCGTCGGCCGTCTCGGCGACGACGCCCATGTCGTGCGTGATGATGATCATCGCCATCTCGTGCTCCTGGCGCAGACGGTCGAGCAGGTCCAGGATCTGCGCCTGGATGGTCACGTCGAGCGCGGTCGTGGGCTCGTCGGCGATGAGGAGCTTGGGATTGCACGAGAGCGCGATGGAGATCATCACGCGCTGGCGCATGCCGCCCGAGAACTGGTGCGGATAGTCGTTGAGACGCTCGGCGGCCCGCGGGATGCCGACCTCCTCGAGGAGCTCGACAGCGCGCTTGCGCGCCGCCCCCTTGTCTATGTCGAAGTGCCTGTGGAGCGTCTCCGTGATCTGCGTCCCGATCTTGAACGTCGGGTTGAGCGACGTCATCGGATCCTGGAAGATCATCGCGATCTGGCGCCCGCGCACGTCCTGAAGCTGCCTCTCGGAGAGCTTCGTCAGGTCGCGACCGTCGAACAAGACCGAGCCGCCTGCGATCCTGGCCGGCGGCTTCGGGATGAGGCCCATGATGGAGAGCGCGGTAACCGACTTCCCGCAGCCGGACTCGCCCACGATGCCGAGCGTCTTCCCCACCTCCAGGTCGAAGGAGACGCCGTCCACGGCTTGGACGACGCCCTCCCGCATGTAGAAGTAGGTCTTGAGGTCGTTGACCTCGAGCAGCGCCACCGTGACCCTTCCCGCTCCCTACGTCTCCCGCGTGCGCGGGTCGAGGGCGTCGCGGAGGCCGTCCGCGATGAAGTTGGCGCACAGCACGAGGGTGGCGATGGCCGCGCTCGGGATGACGATGTCCAGCGGGTGCAGCCGGTAGGCGTCCCGGCCCTCCTGCGCCATCGAGCCCCACGACGCATCCGGCGGATTGATGCCGAGGCCGATGAAGGAGAGGAACGCCTCGCCGAGGACGACGTTCGGGAGCTCGAGGAAGACGGCGATGATGAGAATGCCGAGCGTGTTCGGGAGCAGGTGTCGCACGAGGATGCGGTACCACCGCGCCCCCACCGCCTTCGCCGCGCGGACGTAGTCGTTCTGCTTCAGCGTGATGATCTGGCCCCGCACGATCCGCGCCGTGATGAACCAGCTCGCGATCGCGAGTGCGACCACCATGGTCTTGAAGTCCACCGCGCCCTGGTTCGAGACGATCTGGATGGTGATGATCGCGAACGGGAGGTACGGGAGCCCGTAGAGGGCGTCGAGGAAGCGCATCATCCCGTTGTCGAGCTTGCCGCCGATGAAGCCCGAAAGCGCGCCGTACGTGACTCCGATCAGGAGGATGACGAACGTGGCGACGAAGCCGATCCCGATCGAGATCTGGCCGCCGAGCGCCGTACGCGTGAAGATGTCACGGCCGAAGTCGTCCGTCCCGAACGGGTGCTCGAGGCTCGCCGGCAGCCGCACTTCCGCGAAGTTCGCGTCGTTCGGGTCGATGTTGTAAATGGACGTCCAGAGCCCCGGCACCGGCCCGAACCCCGGGATGATGAGGCAGTAGAGGACGATGAGCACGAAGATGACCGCCGAGGCCACGGCGCCCTTGTTCCGCATGTAGCGCCGGTAGGCGTCGCGCCAGAGGCTGGCCTGGCGGATGGGCGCGCCCGCGGCCTCGCCGGCCTCGGGCGGGGCGTGGCTCGGAGCGGCGACGGGGAGTGCTGCTTCGCGGCGGTCGACGGCCACTACGTCCTCGCTTCCCTGGTCCGCGGATCCAGGAACCCGTAGAGGATGTCCACGATCAGGTTGGCGATGATGATGATGATCGCCAGGAGCACCGTGATTCCCATCACGACCGAGTAATCCCTGTTGGCCACCGACGCCACGTGGTACCGCCCGATCCCCGGGATCGAGAAGATGGACTCGATCACGAACGAGCCGGTGATGATGTAGCCGAGGAGCGGGGCGGAGGCGGTAACGACGGGAATCAGCGAGTTGCGCAGGACGTGGAGGCCGACGACCCGGCGCCAGCGCAGACCCTTGGCACGGGCCGTGCGCACGTAGTCCTGTTGCATCGTCTCCAGCATCGAGCCCCGCACGAGGCGAGCGAAGTACGCCATCGGCAAGGTCCCGAGCGCAAGTGAAGGGAGGATCACCCGGCTGTCCAGCTCCCAGAAGCCGAGCGGCCAACCGTTCGTCGGCACCCAGGGCAACTTGAGGGCGAAGTAGTAGACCAGGAGCGTCGCGATGAGGAAGCTCGGTACGGCGAAGCCGACGTTCGAGACGAACATCAGCGAGTAGTCGTAGATCGTGTTCGGTCGCAGGGCGGCGATCACCCCGGCCGGGAGACCGATGAGGAACGCCCAGACGAATGAGAGCAGCCCCAGCTTGATGGAGCGCGGGAAGTGCTCCCACATGATGTCGTTCACGCTGCGGTTCCGGAGAACGAGCGACGGCCCGTAGTCGAGCGTGAAGACGCCCTTCAGATAGAGCAGGTACTGCACTGGCGCGGACCTGTCCAGGTTGAACTTGCGCTCGAGGTTCTCCTGCACCTGCTGCGGAACCGCCCGCTCGGTGCGCCGGAACGGGTTCCCCTCGATCTGCCGCATCAGGACGAACGTCATGAGGACGACGAGGGAGATCACCGGAATCGTCCAGATGACCCGCCGGATGATGAACGCCGTCATCGCCGCATCATTACTCCAAACGCAGCCATTTGCCAGAGTGGTGGGCGGGGCGCCGGAGCGCCCCGCCCGTTTCGTTCGATGCGGGTGCTTCTAGCCCTCCGTGACCACGACCTTCGTGAAGTCGATCTGGTCGAGCGGGCTGATGAAGAACGTGTCCCGAACGTTGTCCGCTTCGAGGTTCGGGTACGTGTACCACATGATCGGCGTGATCGGCAGCTCGCCGTTCTCCCCGAACATGATGTCCTCCATCTGCGCGTAGAGCTCCCAGCGCGCGTTGTCGTCCGCCTCGCCCTTCGCCTGCTCGACGAGGGCGTCGAACTCCTCGTTGCACCAGTTGGTGTTGTTGTTCCCGGAGTCGCACGTGAACAGCTCCAGGCCGTTGATCGCGTCGACGAAGTCGTAGATCCAGCCGAGGCGATAGACGTCGACCGCCGTGTTGGGCGGCGGCCCGAGGAACTCGAGGTACTGGGCCCACTCCTGGGCCTTGATGGTCGTCTCGATCCCGAGTTCCTTCCAGTTGTCCTGCACGGCCACGGCGATCTCCTTGTGGCCGGGCGCGTCGTTGTGGAACAGGTTGATCGTCTTCGGCGCGCTGGCCGGGAGCAGCGACTTGGCCTGCTCGATGTCGCCCTCTGGCGGGAGCCACGGCGACTGAGGATTGAGCGTGTCGAAGCCCGGCATGCCCTTCGGGGTCATGCCCGTGGCCTGGTCGCGACCGGTCCGGTCGATGTTGTCCGTGATGATCTTCCGGTTGATCGCGAGCGACAGCGCCTTGCGGGTGTCCAGGTCGAGGTTCTTGATGTTGAACCCGTAGTAGTAGGTGCCCAGGGCCGGGTACTGCTCGTAGTACGTCTCGCCCTTGAGCCGCTCGATCTCCTCGGGCGGAAGACCTGCCCCGTCGAGGGCGTCGATCTCGCCGGCCTCGAACGACTGGACGCGCGTGATACCGTCCACGATGATCCGGCCCTCGATCCGTTCGAGCTTGACGTCGGCCGCTCCGCGCCAGTCGGGGTTCTTCACCATGTCGATCGTGGCCTCGTGCTCCCACGACTCGAGCATGAAGGGGCCGTTCGTGACGATGTTTTCGGGCTCCGTCCACTTGTCGCCGAACTGCTCGACGGTCGCCTGGTGGACGGGCATGAACGAGTGGTGCGCCGCCTGCTGGACGAACCACGGCTGCGCCGAGGTCAGCTCCACCTGGAGCGTGTAGTCGTCCACGGCCGTGACGGCGACCGCGTCGCGCATCTTGTTGCACTTCGCGGCGGCCCCCTCGCACCCGTTGTACTCCGCGGCGCCCTTGATCCCGTAGAGCTGGTACGAGTAGTCCGTGGCCGCCGCCGGGTCGAGGGTGCGCTGCCACGAGTACACGAAGTCCTGAGCCGTGACCGGATCGCCGTTCGTCCACGTGCCGTCCTGGCGCAGGTGGAACGTGACCGTCGTCCCCTCGACGTCCCAGCTCTCGGCGAGCGAAGGCTCGGCCTCGAGCGTGTCCGGGTTGAGCTTCACGAGCGGGTCAAACAGGTTCGTCAGGATGTGAGACGAGGTGGTGTCCTCGGCGATCCCGGGATCCAGTGATGGAGGGTCGGCCCCCCACCCGATCG
>JBOHAJ010000298.1:0-11360 GCA_050697715.1 Gaiellaceae bacterium | reverse complement strand
AGAGAAGCTCTCGGCACCGGCCGGAACGACCATGAATTCCTGGTAATCCAGGGAGTTCTGTGCGTGGGCGCCGCCGTTCACGACGTTCAGCATCGGCACGGGCAGCACGTGCGCATCCTCCCCGCCGAGCCAGGCGTACAGAGGCTTCCCCGCTTCCGCCGCGGCCGCTTTGGCCGCCGCGAGCGACGCGCCCAGGATCGCGTTGGCGCCGAGACGCCCCTTGTTGGGCGTCCCGTCCAGCTCGATGAGCGCACGATCGACCGCCTGTTGATCCGACGCGTCCATTCCCGCGAGGGTCGGCGCGATCTCGCGCTCGACGTTCTCGACCGCCCTGCCCACGCCCTTGCCCAGGTAGGCGTCGCCGCCGTCCCTGAGCTCGACGGCCTCGAACTGCCCCGTGGACGCCCCCGACGGAACCGCCGCCCGCCCTACGGCGCCCGAGTCGAGCCGCACCTCGACCTCCACCGTCGGGTTCCCCCGCGAGTCGAGGATCTGCCGCCCGTGGACGCTCGCGATTCTCAGGCCAACGCCTCCTTGGCGAGCCGGTAGTACCGATCCTGTTCGCCGAGGTCGAGGGCGCGCCAATCCCTTCCTTCGCGAGCCGCGATCTCGGCAGCTCGCTCGATACGGGCAACGAAACGGCCGGTCGTCTGGCGGAGCGCCAGCTCGGGGTCGACGTTCAGCGCGCGGGCCAGGTTGACGGCGGTGAACAAGAGATCTCCGATCTCGCTCACGAGCTCTGCCGGCGGCTCCGTCTCCGGTTCCTGCTTGCCGCCGCGCTCGATCTCGGCCTCGAGCTCAGCCACCTCTTCGTGCACTTTGGCGAGCGGCCCTGCCGCGTCGAGCCAGTCGAAGCCGGCGGACGCCGCCCGCCGCTGCACCTTTCTGGCGTAGAGAAGCGCCGGCAGCGTTCCCGGCACGTGGTGGAACACGCCCTCCCGCTCCTCCTGCTCCCTCTTGATCTCCTCCCAACGTCCCTTGACCGCGCCCGGCGTGGTCAGCTCTGCATCGCCGAAGACATGCGGATGCCGGCGAACGAGCTTCGCGTGGATCCCGCGCGCGACCGCGCCGAGGTCTCCCGCGCCGCGCTCCTCCAGGAGCAGCGAGAGGAAGACGACCTGAAAGAGGAGATCCCCCAGCTCGTCGAGGAGCTTCTCGTCGTCGTCTACGAACGCGGCGTCCGCGACCTCGTAGGCCTCCTCGACCGTGTGCGGCACGATCGTCCGCGCGGTCTGCTCGCGGTCCCAGGGGCAGTCGCGCCGCAACCGCTCCGCCAGTTCCTGGAGATCGACGAGCGCCCGCTCGAGGCCGTCGCCGCCGCCCACCGGCTTACTCGGACGTCGTCTCGGTCGCGCCCGTCTCGTCGGTCTCTTCGGTCGTCGTCGCCGCCGCCGGCGGCTGGAAACCGGGCGCGTAGGAGACCTCGCCCTCGAAGCCCTCCTTGAGCGCGTCCACCCACTTGTTGAGCGCGTCCTGGCGCTTCTGCTCGAGAAGCTGGTTCTGGATGTCCTTCTCGACCTCGGTGAGCGGGCGGGTGGACTTGGCCTTGACCGCCGAGAGCGCCTCGATGATGTGCCAGCCGAACTGCGTCTTCACCGGCTTCGAGAGCTCGCCCGTATCCAGCTCGAAGACGGTCTTGTCGAAGGGCGCCACCGTCTGGCCCTTCTGCGCGGTGAACTTGCCGCCCTGGTCCTTCGAGGCAGGGTCTTGGGAGAACTGCTTCGCCAGCTTTGCGAAGCTGGCGCCTCCGCGGATCTGCGCGTAGAGGTCGTTCGCCTTCGTCTTCGACTTCACGAGGATGTGCCGCACCTCGCGCGTCGCGGGCGTCTCGAAGTCGGCCTGGTGCTCCTCGTAGTACTTCTCGACGTCGGCGTCGGTCACCTTCACGTCCTTGGTGACCTCCTCGAAGATCTTCTCGGAGAGCACCTGCCGGCGGAGATCGTCGCGCACCTGCTCCTCGGTGAGGCCCTGGCGCTCGAGCTCCTGCTCGTACTTCTTCTGGTCGCCGTTGAAGAACTGCTGCTTGAGCTCGTCGAGGCGCTTGTCCACGTCCTCGTCGGTGACCTCGACGCCGAGCTCCTCGGCGCCCTGCTCGAACTCCGCCTGCTCGACGAGGCTCTTGACGATCGCGTTCTTGAGCTGTTCGTACTCGGGCGTGCCGACTTTGGGGACCTCCTGCTTCCGCGCCTTGAAGGTCTTCTCGGCCTGGGCCAGCAACCGGTCGAAGTCCGTCTTGGCAATCTCCCTGTCGCCGACGACCGCGATGGCGCCCTCGGGCACGTCCCCGCTCTCGCCGCTCTCGCCGCCGCAGCCGGCTGCGACGACCGCCAGAGCAAGCGCGACGAGAAGTCCTGTTCTGCGAAGCGAAGAGGGCATAGAAAAACGGCTTCAGGCCGAAAGCCGTACTTCGAGGATAGCATCGACGAGCGCGATCGCCCGGTCGAAACCGTCTCCCCGAAGGGTGATTTCGCGCTTTGCGCTCGAATAGACCGCGGTGTCGAGGCTCCGTCGGAGCTCGCGCAGCTCGGCAGAGCCGAGGACGAGCGGGCCGACGACGGCGCGCCCGGCTCGGTAGACGAGGTAGTCGGCGCCGAGTCGGGCGAGCTTCAGCTTCGATTCCTGGATGGCGAAGAGGCTCGCGACCGGTGGAGGGATCGGCCCGAAGCGGTCCTCCGTCGCAGCCTCGAGCTCCCGGAGCTCGTCTTCGGACTCGGCGAGCGCGAGCCGGCGGTGGAGGTCGATCTTCTGCGCCTCGGCGGCGATGTAGTCGGAGGGCACGTACGCGTCTACCTGGGCGTCCACGCGCACCGGTCTGGCGACGGCGCGGCGTGTGCCCGTCAGCTCCGCGACGGCCTCGCCGAGCAGCTCGACGTAGAGCTCGAAGCCGACGGCGGCGACGTGGCCGGACTGCTCGGCGCCGAGGAGATCGCCCGCGCCGCGGATCTCGAGGTCGCGCATGGCGATGGCGAAGCCGGCGCCGAGCTCGGTGTGGTCGGCGAGCGTGGCGAGCCGAGCGCGAGCCTCGGGGGTCAGCTCGTGCCCGTCGGGATAGAAGAGATAGGCGTGCGCGGTGACGTCGCTGCGGCCCACCCGGCCGCGGATCTGGTAGAGCTGCGCGAGGCCAAGCGTGTCCGCCCGCTCGACGACGAGCGTGTTCGCCTGCGGGATGTCGAGGCCGGACTCGATGATCGTCGTCGAGACGAGCACGTCCGCGTCGCCCGCGAGGAAGGAGAGCATGTGGCTCTCCAGCTCCCGCTCCGGCATCTGCCCGTGCGCGACGAGGAGGCGCAGCTCGGGGCAGAGCTGGCGCAGGTGCTCGGCGGCCTCGTCGATCGTCTCGACCCTGTTGTGGAGGTAGAAGGACTGGCCCCCGCGTTCGTGCTCGCGTTCGAGCGCGAGCTTGACGATCTCCTCGTCGTACTCGCCGACGTGGGTGCGGATCGGACGCCGCCCCTGCGGGGGCGTCTCGATGACCGAGATGTCGCGCAGGCCGGAGAGGGACATGTGCAGCGTGCGCGGGATCGGCGTGGCGGTGAGCGCGAGCACGTCCACCTCGAGGCGAAGCTGGCGCAGGAGCTCCTTCTGCGCCACGCCGAAGCGCTGCTCCTCGTCCACGATCACGAGCCCGAGCTCTTTCGGGACGACGTCCCTCGAGAGAACCCGGTGGGTTCCGATCAGGACGTCCACCTTCCCCTCCTGATACTCGCGCAGGATCCGCTTCACGTCGGCGGGCTTGCGGAAACGCGAGACCATCTCGACGTTGATCGGGAGGTCCCGGTAGCGCTCGCGGAAGGTGTTCCAGTGCTGCTGGGCGAGGATCGTCGTGGGGGCGAGCATGAGCGTCTGCCTGCCGTTGGCCGCGACGGCGAACGCTGCGCGAACGCCGACCTCCGTCTTTCCGAAGCCGACGTCGCCGCAGACCAGGCGGTCCATCGGCCGCGGCAACTCGAGGTCCTCCTTCACGACCTCGATCGCGGCCTGCTGGTCCGGCGTCTCCTCGTAGGGGAAGCTTGCCTCGAGCTGCTCCACGAGGTCCCCGTCCACCTCGTACGGGACGCCCTCCGCGCGCTGGCGCTGCGCATAGAGGGCGAGGAGCTCCCCGGCCAACTCGCGCGCACCGGCGCGGGCGCGGTTCTTGATCGCCTGCCAGGCCCTGCCCCCGAGCTTCGAGAGGGCGGGCGCGTGTCCGTCCGCGCCGACGTAGCGAGAGACCTTGCCGATCTGCTCGTGCGGGACGTAGAGGCGGTCGTCACCCCTGAAGGCGAGGAAGAGATAGTCGCGCGTGACACCGGCGACGGTCTTCGTCTCGAAGCCGAGGAGCCTCCCGACGCCATGGTCCTCGTGCACGACATGGTCGCCGGTGCGCAGGTCGGCGAAGCTCTGCAGCGCGCGGCCGAGCCGGACGTCGGCGCGCGGCGGCCGCTTGCGGAAGACCTGCGTGTCCGGCAGGAGGACGAGGCCGAGCTCGCGGTGGACGAAGCCGCGCCGCACCGGGGAGACGGCGAACGCGAGGCCGGGCTCGCCCGGAAGGGGGTCACCCGGCTCGAGGAGCTCGGCGTCCACGCGGCGGAGGAGAGCCTTCGTCCTCAGAGCCTCCCCGCGATGCGCGAACGCGACGACCACGCGGTGGCCCGAGCTGACGTAGCCCTGGAGATCGCGTTCCGCCTCGGAGAGCCCGCGCGCGGCGACGGCCGGCCGCTGCGCCTCGAAGGCGTGGCTTTGGCCGGCCGGGAGCTCGGAGAGCGCGGCGGCCCCGCCGAGGCCGAGCTCGGAGCCGAGCTCCTCGAGGACGGCCTGCCTCGCCTCATCCGGCTCCCACACGAGGTCGGGCGGGGGAAGCGGCGCCACGAGGTCGCGCGGGACCTCCTCGGCCTCCTCCTGCTCGACGCCGTCGAGACGACGCTCCGCGGCGGGGTAGACGACGGCTTCCTCGAGCGGGTGCAGCGTCCTCTGCGTGAACGGCGAGAAGGCCCGGAGCGACTCGATCTCGTCGCCGAACAGCTCGGCTCGGACAGGCTCCCGCCCGGTCGAGGGAAAGACGTCCACGATGCCGCCCCGCACGGCGAACTGGCCGCGCTCCTGCGCCTGCTCCACGCGCTCGTAGCCCGCGAGCGCGAGGCGCTCGGCGAGCCCGTCCACGCCCGGCTCGTCGCCGACGCGGAGACCGAGCGGTGCGGGGCGAGCGTCTGCCGGGGGGACGCCCTCCGCCACGCCGACGGCGGACGCGCAGAGGAGCCCGCCCCCGGCGAGCACGTCGAGGGCGCGTGCGCGCTCGCCGACGAGGTGCGGCGGCGGCTCCAGGCCGCCTCCCCAGCGCACGCCGCGCGAGGCGAAGAGGCCGACCCGCTTCTCGTCGAGGAACCAGGCGGCGGCCTCCGCCGCGTCCCGTGCGTCACCGTCCTCGGGGAACACGCAGATGAGAGGCCCGTCGTTGCGGGCAAGCCAAAGACCCGCGAGGAAGAGCGGGAGCAGCGGCTGCGAGACGCGCGCGGGAGCGGGCGCCTGCACGAACCGGCGCAGCCGCTCGCTCTCCGCGAGGGCGCGAGCGAGCACGGCAAGGGTCGGTTCGTCGGTGCGTGCGAGCTGGTCCATGGCGATAGACGGAAACGGACGTTCCGCGGGAGCGCATCGTAGCCGCCGCGTGGATCCGTAAGATCGCGCTCGTGGCGGGCGAGCTCAAGGACATCGGCACGCGGCCGACGCTGGTGGCGTCCTTCGAACCGCCCGGGGCGGACGAGCGCTTCCGCGCCTGGCAGGAGCGGAACGCCGAGGCGCTCGCGCGAGTGCCGGCCGAGGCGCTGCGAGTCGAGTACGGCCGCGCTCCGGCCGGCGGGCTCTTCGTCCGCGTGCGGATCGACGAGTCGCACGTACCCGCGGGACTAAGGTCGCGCGGGCCCCATGCCGACTAGAGAGAACGAGCCCCTCCGGCGTCGTGCCGCTACGGCGCGCGGAGCCTCTGCGGCGGGCCGCTCCGAACGAGCGGCCCACGCGTTTCCGACCCGGGGGCCACCGCGGGCCTCTCTCCAATTCCAGCCTATCGCTTGTGATCGCGCGGGTGGCGCGCGGAAAGAAACGAAAGGCGAACGGAGGAGGGCTGAAACCCTACGGCCGCTCGTTGAAACGCTGCTGCGCCTCCTCGAGCCCGTCGCGCGCGAGCGTCTCGACCGCATCTGCGGCCCGCCCCACGAGCGCGTCGACGTCCACGTCGGGGGGAAACGGCGAGAGGACGAAGTCGGCCACGGGCCGCGGGTCGCCCCGCGCCGGCCTCCCCACCCCGACCCGAAGCCGCAGGAACTCCTGCGTGCGCAGATGCTGAGCGATCGTCCTCAGCCCGTTGTGCCCGGCGAGCCCGCCGCCGAGCCGCGCCTGCAACCTGCCCGGCTCGAGGTCCACCTCGTCGTGCACGACGAGCAGGCGCTCCGGGGCGAGCTTGAAGAAGCGGACCGCCGCGCCCACCGAGCGCCCCGACTCGTTCATGTACGTCTGCGGCTTCAGCAGCGCGAGGCGCGCGCCCTCGAGCCGGAGCTCCGCCAGCTCGCCTGAGAACTTCGAGTGGAACGAGGCACGGTGCCGCCGGGCGAGCTCGTCGCAGACCATGAAGCCGACGTTGTGGCGGTGGCCGGCGTATTCCCGCCCGGGGTTGCCCAACCCGGCGACGAGCAGATCGAGCGTCGAGGCCTGCTCGCCCCGACGAAACAGGCGCACGCCCTACCCCTCGGTGGTCTGCTGCTCGCCGGCGGCGTCGGCCTCCGGCTCCGCGCCCTCCCCGGCCTCGCCCTCGGGCGGCTCCTCGCCCTCGACGCCCTCGAGCTCCTCCTCCTCTTCCACGATCTCTTCCGGCAGCTCGACCTTCGTCGGCGGCGTGATCGTGAAGAGGACGGTCTCCGGATCGTCGAGCAGCTTGACGCCATCGGGCGCACGGAGGTCGCTCACACGCAGGTTGTCCCCGATGACCGTCCCTGTGATGTCGATCTCCAGGTGGTCGGGAACGTCCATCGGCAGCGCCTCGACGTTGACCTCGCGCGCGATCTGACTGAGGACGCCGCCCTCCGTCACTCCCTGGGACTCGCCCACCGCCTCGACGACCACCTGCGCGTGGATCGGCTGGTCGAGCCGCACCTCGTAGAGGTCGATGTGGAGGAGCCGCGCGCGCGTGGGGTCAAGCTGGTACTCCTTGAGGACGGCGTGATGCGCGGTCTTCTGCCCGTCGAAGACGACGTCGAGGATCGAGTGCAGGCCGTGCTCGCCCGTGAGCGCGCGCCGCAGCTCCCGTTCTCCGACAAAGAAGGCATGCGCGTTCTTGCCCCTGCCGTAGAGGACGCCCGGGATGAGGCCCCGCTCGCGCAGACGCCGCGCTTCGCCGCTGCCTCGCGACTCGCGCTCCTTCACCTCGAGCTTGACCCGTTCGCCGGCCATTTCCGGCCGGCAAGTGTACCGAAGGGCGGGAGTCCCAGTGCTAGCCGGCGAGCCGGAACGTGCCGTTGCCCTCGAAGCGGCCCTGAAGCTGGGAGACGTAGACGCCGAGCTCTCGCTGGCGCTGCTCCAGACGCTCCTCACGGAGGGTGAGGGACTCCTCACGACGCTCGAGGTCGAGCTCGCGCAGCTCCAGCTCCGCCTCGGTCGCGGCCTGGCGCGAGTCGAGCTCGTTCTCGCGCAGGTCGAGCTCCCGCCCTCGGGCACGGAGCTCCTCCTCCCGCGTGCTCACCCGCAGCTCCCGCCGCTCGATACGCTCGCGCGATTCGAGTAGCGCCTGCTGCGGCTGGAGCTCCGCTTCGACCACGAGAACGCGACGCTCACGCTCGGCGAGCTCGGTCTCGAGAGCGGCCAGGCCCGCAGCCCGCTGCTGGAGATCGCGCTCGGCGAAGGCGAGCTTCGCGAGATGCCCCTCCAGCTCGGTCCGGTTCTTCCCCGTGAGCTTCTCGAGGTTCTGCACCTCGACTCGGATGAGCGGGGGAAGACCGGGCGGACCGCCGCCGCGCCGCCTGCGACCGCCGCGCCGCCGCGCGCTCGGACGCTTGTCGGGCTGATTTTCCGCGTGCTCAGACAGAGAGTGGGCCGCCTTTCGTCTCGCACTCTGCCCGCTTCGGAGCGCAGCCACATCCCCCACTCGGGCGGTTCGGCACCCCCTACCGCGTTCGAGGGATACGCGGACGGAGACGCTCGGGTGGAGCCGGTCGGTCTACTCGACGATCGCGATGACCTCGATCTCGACCATGAGACCCTCGTAGGCGAGCGCAGGGACGGGTATACCCGTGGCGGCTGGCCCCGGTTCCTCGAAGTACGAGGCTGCCACGCGGGCCCCGACCTCCCAGTCCTCCTTCCTCCCTGCGCCGACGTAAAAGCGATTGAGCTTGACCACGTCATCCATCCCCGCGCCGAAGCCGGCGAGCACTCTTTTGACATTCTCCATCGCGATCCCGGTCTGCCTGACGACGTCGCCCGGGTAGAGAACTTTCCCTTCCTCATCCATGGCCACTTGCCCGCCAACGAAGATCAAGTTGCCTCGCTTGACGCCGTGCTTGTATGGGAGCCTGATTGGCCAGTCCCAGTGGTGTTCAGGCCAGACGTGCTCGGTCTCTTTCGTCATCCCGAAGCGTCGCGACTCTAGTCCGGTTCCGCCCCGGAGGTCAAACGAGCGTGCTTGCAGCCTCCTGCCGAGAGCCGGGGTACAAGATTCGGGTACAAAGTAGGCGCAAGCCCGCATCGCTGCGGGCTTCACGCTAGAAGAGCTGGTTCTCGCCCGCGAAGATGGCCGAAACCGACTCGTCCGAGAAGACGTTCTGGATCGTCTCCGCGAGGATGCCCGAGGCGCTCAGCACGGTCAGCTTGTCGGGCCGCTCGAGCTCGTTGATCGGCACTGTGTCCGTGACGGCGATCCCTGTCAGCTCGCTCTCTCCGAGCTTCTGGAGAGCATCGTCGGGGAAGAGCCCGTGCGTCGCGCAGGCGTACACCTCGGTCGCGCCCGCTTCCTTGAGCGCGCGCGCCCCTGCGATGAGCGTGCCGCCGGTGACGATGATGTCGTCGCTCATGATCGCCAACTTGCCGCGCACGTCGCCGCTCACCTCGGTGACCGCGGCGACGTCGTGGGCCGGCCGCACCTTGCGCATGAGGGCGAACTCCGCGTCGAGCATCTCGGCGAACTTCGCCGCCATCTTCGCGCGACCAGGGTCGGGCGAGACTGCGACGACCCCGTCCCCGTGGAAGTCGCGCTCCTGACGGAAGTAACGCGCGAAGAGCGGCAGCGCCGTCATGTGGTCGACGGGGATGGTGAAGAAGCCCTGGATCTGGCCGGCGTGCAGGTCCATCGTCAGGACGCGGTCCGCGCCGGCGACCTCCAGCACGTCCGCGAGGAGCTTGGCCGTGATCGGCTCCCGCGGCGAGGACTTCTTGTCCTGCCGCGAGTATGGGAACCAGGGAACGACCGCCGTGATCCGGTGCGCGGAGGCGAGCTTGGCCGCCTGGATCATCTCCAGGAGCTCCCAGAGGTACTCGTTCGTCCCCCGGCCGTGGCAGGACTGGACGAGGAACACGTCGGCCCCGCGGATGGACTCGCAGTAACGGCAGTAGATCTCGCCGTTGGTGAACGTCTTCAGCTCGATGTCCCCGAGCTCGATGTTGAGCTGGTCGGCGAGCTTCTCGGCGAGCACCGGGTTCGACCGGCCGGAAAAGAGCATGAGCTTGCCCGACGGTCCGCGTTCGATCCAACGCCCGCGCTCCCCTCGCGGCTGGGGCGGGGACTCCGGCGGAATCTCCAGTCCGGGGAGGGCCAGCTCAGTCGTCGTTCCGCTCTCCACGAACGTACCCCTCCTTCGTCACCTGGCGCGCCCGCGCAATGGCAAGCGAGTCCGGCGGCACGTCGTCGGTGATGTACGAGCCGCCGGCGACCCAGGCGTTGTCGCCGATCGTCACTGGAGCCTCGAGCCCATTGTGAATCCCGGTCCTGACGTTGCGCCCGATGGTGGTCCGGCCCTTGGGCCGGTCCGGCTCGTGAGGGAAGTTGGCCGTGATCGTCCCGGCACCGATGTTCGAGCCCGCGCCCACCTCGGCGTCGCCGAGATACGAGAGGTGCGGCACCTTCGTGCCCTCGCCGATGCGGGAGTTCTTGACCTCCACGAATGCGCCGGCCTTCGCCCCTGACTCGAGGACCGTTCCAGCTCGAAGGTAACAGAACGGGCCCACGACCGCCTCCCTTCCGATCTCGGCGTCCACGGCGACGACGTGCGGGCCCACCTGGGCGCCGGCGCGCACCAGCGTCTTCCCGCGCAGGACCGTGAAGGGATGGACGACGGCGTCGGGCTCGATCTCGACCTCCGGCTCGATCCACGTGGTGGCCGGGTCAACGATCGTCACGCCAGCCTCCAGGTGACGAGCGACGATGCGGTCGCGAAGCTGCGCGCCGGCGGCTGCGAGATCGGCCCGGGTGTTCACGCCTTCGCCCGCACTCGGATCGGACGCACGGTACACCGCAGCCGGGCGCCCGTCATCCACCAGGTGGCGGACGGCTTCCGTGAGGTAGAGCTCGCCCTGCGCGTTGTGCGCCTCCAGGCGCCCGAGCGCGCGCCAGAGGTCGGCGGCGGCGAAGACGTAGATGGAGGAGTTGACCTCGCGGAGCGCGAGCTCCTCCCGGGTGGCGTCACGGGCCTCGACGATCGCGAGCAGTCGCCCCTCGCCGTCGCGCAGGACGCGTCCGTAGTCGCCCGGATCCTCCGGCTCGAAGGAGAGGACGGTGAGGGCGGCCTCCGCACGGCGGTGCTCGTCCACGAGCGCTGCAAGGACGTGCTCCGTGAGCAGCGGCGCGTCGCCTGCGAGCACGAGCACATCGCCCTCGAACCCCTCCAGCGCGCCGCGGGCGGCCGCGGCGGCGTCGCCGGTCCCGCGCGGCTCCTCCTGCACGGCGAGCGCGACGCCGTCGGGCAGCGTCCCTTCGAGAGCCGCCACGCTCTCCGGCGAGGTGACGACGACGAACGGATCCGGAGCGAGCCCCTGAGCCGCCCCGACGACCCAGTCCACGACCCGGCGGCCGAGGAGATCGTGCAGGTGCTTGGCGCGGCGTGAGCGCATGCGCGTGCCGAGGCCGGCGGCCATCACGATCGCTGCGAGGCGGGGCGGCGTCACCAGGGGTGGATCATGGCTGGGGCGGGAGGATTCGAACCTCCGGTCACGGGACCAAAACCCGCTGCCTTACCACTTGGCTACGCCCCAGCGCCACGGCAAGGGTAGTCGGCCGCCGAGCGGAGGGGGCTCGCGGACGAGCCAGGGGCTCCACCCCGCTGCCCTTGCCACTTGGCTACGCTCTAGCGCCACGGCCAGCGTGCGACCCGGCTACTGGCGCCGGTCGACGAGCAGCATCACCAGGAGGG
>JBOHAJ010000297.1:0-5030 GCA_050697715.1 Gaiellaceae bacterium | reverse complement strand
GCCTAGAGGTCTCTCGCGCTGCGGTACTCGAGCGCGAGGAAGGCGAGCTCCTCCGGCTTGCGCGGCGCGACCGCGAGCGCCTCGGCGAGACGACTGCGCCGGCCCTCCAGCGTGAGCAGGGCAGGCTCGACCGGACGGCCCTCGGCCTGCGCGGCCTCGACCGCCTCGGCCAGCTCGCGCTCGAGCGGCCCCGGTGCCGCCTCCACCCCCTCGAGCAGCCGGTGCGCCGCGAACTGTCCGGCGGTGAGCGGCATCGAGCGGCGGAGGAGCCCGAGGAGGGCGGCCTCGACCTCGCCGTCAGGCGGCTCGACGAGGTCCGGGAGGGAGACGAGCACGCGCGTGCGGCCGGCGACGAGCGGGTCGTAGGCGAACGCAAAGGGCTGGATCGCGACGGGGTGCCCGCGCCGGACGAGCGCGCCGATCCCCGGCTGGAGCGGCCCGATCTCGCCGTTCGGCGAGGGCCGGCCCTCCGGGAAGACGACCAGGGTCGTCGGGGTGCGGACGAGCTCGACGAGCTCGCGGAAGCTCCGGGCCGCCTGCGCCGCATGGGCGCTCCAGAAGTCCTCCAGGCCCGGGGCGACGTCGGCCGCCGTCACCGCCCGCCAGAGGAGGTCGGCGTAGTCGCCACGAATCGCGTCGCGGGCTCGACTCGCTGCGGTGAGGCCTCGGCGCTGGAAGGGCGCGAGCGCCTCCGCGGGCAGCAGCTCCCCGAGAGGCGCGTCCGGCCGGGCCGCGAGCACCTCCCCCAGCCGCGCGACGTTCGCGCTCCGGATCGGGTGCACGTTCACGACCGGCAGCCAGCGCCTGACTCCGACCGGGTAGAGAAGCCGTCGCGCCCACCCCGGCAGCTCCTGCGGAAAGCCGGCGAAGAAGCCCGGCAGGAACATGTCGTCCCGCGCGGCGAAGTGCATCCGCCGGGGTCGATCCGTCCGCATGCCGGCACGCAAGTAGAGCGGCGGGCAGAGGATGGGAACGTCGGTCTCCTTCCGGTGGGTGGCGACGATGAGCGTTCCCGCCGGCAGGCGCAGGCGCGGAGGGCCGAGCGTCTCGACACGGAAGGCGGCCTGCGAGTAGGCCCACATGCCGAAGGCGACGGCGTCGTAGAGGTCGGGCACGCGGATATCCTGGCGACATGGCGGCTCTCAGGCTCGGAGACCCGGCTCCCGACTTCGCTCTCCCCGACCTCGACGGACGTTCGGTCTCGCGAACGGACTTCACGGGGAAGCCGCTCGCCGTCGTCTTCTCCTGCTGCCACTGCCCTTACGTGCTGGCCTGGGAGGACCGCATCAACGAGGCCGCGCGCGACTACGACGGGCGCGCAGGCCTCGTTGCTGTCAACTCGAACGCGGGCTATCTCGGCGACTCCCCCGACGACATGCGCGAGCGGGCAGAGGAGAAGGGCTTCGTCTTCCCCTTCCTCTACGACGAGACCCAGGAGGTCGCCCGCGCCTACGGGGCAAGCCGCACGCCCGAGGCGTTCGTCTTCGACTCGGAGCACCGGCTCGTCTACCACGGCGCGCCCGACTCCGACCACAGAAATCCGGGCGGCGCCGAGCCCTACCTCGGCCCCGCGCTCGACGCCGCGCTCGAGGGCTCGCGGCCGGGGACGGCGGAGACGCCGCCCGTCGGCTGCACGATCAAGTGGCGTCAGTAGCGGCGCCGCGCTCGCGTTCGACGAGCGCGAGCGCCTCCTCGCGCGTGGAGATCGCCCCGGCGGCGCGCTCCTCCTCCACGAGCTCGAGCAGCCGGCCCACCTCGGGCCCGGGCGGAAGTCCGAGCGCCAGGATGTCGTCTCCCCGGAGCAGGGGCTCCTTCGGCTCCTGCTCTCGCGCCTCGCGCACGGTGTCGTAGAAGTCGGCTGCGCCGAGAAAGGCGAGCGCGGAGAGCGCCCAAGGCTCGGTCTTCCGGCGGAAGCGATGGATCTCACGCGGCGTCGCGTCCTGCGGGCGCTCCGCCGACAGGAGGGTGCGGGCGAAGCGCTTCAGGTCCTTGGAGATCGGATAGCGCTCGAGGTTCTCTCCGAAGACGACGACGAGGAGGAAGCCGGGCGAGTCCACGAGATCGACGCGGTCGAACCGCTCGAGGGAGCCGGACAACGGCTCCAATAGGCCGAGCTCGTCCGCGCGCCGGAAGCCGTCCGGCGAGAGGCGCTCGAGCTCGCCGAGAAGGCGCTCTCCGGCGGGCCTCGCAACGTGCTCTACCGCCGCCAGGGCGAGGCGCTCCGTCTCGGCGTCCATGCGAAAGCCCAGCTCGTCCTCCAGGCGCACCGCGCGGAGGAGGCGGAGGGGGTCGTCCGTGAAGATCGTCTCGGAGACTGCCCGGAGGCGCCCGGCCTCGAGGTCGGGACGTCCGCCGAAGGGGTCGACCAGGTCGCCGGCTTGGACGGACCGCGCCAGCGCGTTGATCGTGAAGTCGCGCGTCCCCAGGTCCTCCTCGACGGTGTCGCCCCGCAGCGGCGTGAAGTCCACGGTACGCCCGTCCCGGCGCGCGACCCGCCACGCACCGTGCCGCTCGGAAAGCGTGAAGACGGCGCCCCCGGCGAGGCGCGAGTAGAGCCGGGCGGCCAGCTCGGGGTTCCCGCAGGCGACGTCCACGTCCACGACATCGCGCCCGAGCAGCTCGTCGCGGAGCGCGCCGCCCACGATCCAGGCCGGCTCGGTGCCGACCGCGCTCCTGATGTGCTCATCCACCGACCATCCTCCGCTCGGCGCGGCGCGCGTCGTGCGAGATTCCGCAGACGATCTCGTGCGTGATCGTGCCGAGGAGCCGGGCGTGCTCCTCGGCGAGGACGCCGTCGCCGATCAGCGTCACGGGCGCGCCGACCGCCTCGTCCTCCAGCTCGACGGCCAGGGAGTCCATCGAGACCGTCCCGACCACGTGCCGGCGCGCTCCGGCCACGAGCACCTGGGTGCCGGTCAGGCCGCGAGGGAAACCGTCGGCGTACCCGAGAGGGACGATGCCGACGCGGGTCGGCTCCTGTGCGGTGAAGGCGCGGCCGTACCCGGTGCTCTCGCCGGGCGAGAGCGTCTTCGCCAGCGCGACGTGGCTGCGCCAGGAGAGGACCGGCTCGAGGCCGTGCGAAGCAGGGTCGTCGCCGAAGGGAGAAAGCCCGTAGAGCGCGATGCCGCAGCGGACTGCGTCGAAGCGGGCCTTGGGGAAGCGAAGCGCCCCGGCGCTGTTGGCGAGGTGGGCCGGCACCCTCGAGAACTCCTCCGCGAGCGCGCGGAAGCGCTCGATCTGCGCGCGCGCGAACGCGTCGTCGTCCTCGTCGGCCGTGGCCAGGTGGCTCATGAGCCCCACGACACGCTCCAGAGGCACCTGCCGGGCCTCCTCCGCGCTCATTCCCCAGCGGCCCATGCCGGTGTCCACCTTGAGGTGCACGCGGAGCCCCTCGGGCGCCTCCGGAGTCGAGAGCGCGACCTCGAGGCGAGCCTCGCGCGCGGCCTCGTCCTCCCCAGGCGCCAGGGGGCTCATGGCGAGGATGCGGGCCGCGGGGAGTGCAGCGCGGAGCTCGGCTCCCTCCTCGACGGTCGCCACGCAGAGGGCGGAGGCCCCGGCGGAGAGCGCGACGCGCGCGCAGTCCACCGCGCCGTGGCCGTAGGCGTCGGCCTTCACGACCGCCCAGAGCTCCGCGGGGGCGACCGCTTCGCGCAGCCGCGTCACGTTGCGGCGCAGCGCGCCGAGGTCGATCGTGATCTCGGAGCGCCTCACCGGGAAAGCGCGGGCGAGAGCGCCTCGATCACGTCGCGGGCGATCATGCCGGCGCTGCCGTGACGCTCGGCCGCGAGGCCCGCGGCGACTCCACCGGTAGCGGCCGCGGCTGCGGCCGCGAGCCGCGGCTCCATGCCCTTGGCGAGGAACGCGGCCACGATGCCCGTCAGGACGTCCCCGGTCCCGGCCGTCGCGAGCCCGGGGTTGCCGAGGTCGCAGACGAGAACGCCGCGGCCGGGCGCTGCGACGAGCGTGTCGGCGCCTTTGAGGAGGAGGACGGCGCCCGCATCGTCGGCTCCCGCCTGGGCGGCGTCGAGCCTGTGCGCGCCGACCCAGGCCGACTTGCGCCCCAACAGGCGCCCGAGCTCGCCCGCGTGCGGTGTCAGGACCGTCGGCGCCTGGCGCGAGAAGACCCAGTCGAGCTTTCCGGTCACGGCCCAGAGCGCGTCCGCGTCGAGAACCATGGGCTTGTCGAGCGTGTCGAGCAGGTAGCCGACGAGCCCGCGCGTCCCCTCCGTCCGTCCGAGACCCGGCCCGAGGGCAACGGCGGCGGCTCGCTCGGAGGCGGCGAGGATCGCGTCCGCGGCCTGCGGTGTCAGCGTCCCGCCCTCGTCCGGGCACGGCCGGGTCAGCGCCTCGACGAGCCGCTGCTCGAAGACGAGGTTGAAGGAGGCCGGCACGCAGGCGGTGGCCATCCCCGCCCCGGCCCGCATGGCCGCCTCGGCCGCGAGCGCCGGCGCCCCCGTCATTCCGGTCGAGCCTCCCACGACGACGACCGCCCCGGCCGTGTACTTGTTGTCTCGGGGCCCCCTGCGGGGCACGAGCTCGAGGATCCTCTCCGTCACGCGCCGGTGCCGCGTCTCCACTGCCTCGAGGCCGATGTCCGCAACCTCGACCTCGCCCGCGTGGAAGCGGCCGGGCGCGACCGCAAGCCCGAGCTTGGGCGCGTGGAAGGTCACCGTGCAATCAGCCTCCACGGCAGGGCCCGCCGCCACGCCCGTGGAGGCGTTCACGCCCGAGGGGACGTCCACCGCGAGGATCGGCGGCTCGGCGGCGTTCAGCTCCTCGACCGCCCGGGCCGCCTCGTGCCGGGGGGCGCCGCGAAAACCGGTACCGAAGAGCGCGTCCACGAGCAGGTCGGCCGGAGTCGCCTCGTCCACGAAGGGCACGCCGGCCTCGTGGGCGCGACGCAGGTTCTCGGCGGCGTCGCCCGTGAGCTTCTGCTCGGGGGCGAGCAGGCGCACGAACGCCTCCCGGCCGGCCGCACGCAGCTCGCGCGCGACCACGAGCCCGTCGCCGCCGTTCGCCCCGCCGCCGCA
>JBOHAJ010000296.1:0-5511 GCA_050697715.1 Gaiellaceae bacterium | reverse complement strand
CAGAAAAGATCGTCGCCCGAGAAAGAGATCACCATGCCCCCTACGACCTGGCTCGAACTGGAGGAAGCGCAGACAGCACGGACGCAGCCCGCCCGAAGACCTCCGCGGGCCGACAGAGAGCTTCCGGCCGCGCTCCGCGCGCCGGTCACCGCCGCGCTGGTCGACCCGACGCCGCAGCCGGAGCCGCCGCGAGCCCGGGTGCTCGAGCGCCACCGCATCGCGCTTGCCGTCCTGGCAGCGCTCGCATGCCTTTGCCTCGCTTCCCGCGCCCTCGACGTGAGCCTTCCGGCGCTGGCCTTCGGCAGCGACCCGGTCGCGGGCGAGGCCGGGGGCGCCGTCCGGCTGGTCCAAGGGGCCGCTGACGTGAACCAGGACCGCAGTGAGCTCGCCTCGCTGGCGCGGCTCGCCGCCCTCGAGCGGGCGACGGCATCGACGCTGGAACGCGAGCGGGATCGTTCCGACAAGCGGTCGGGTGGCGACTCCGAAGGCACGCCGGGCCAGGGCGGCCCAGGCGGATCCTGGAGCGACTCCGGCGGCCAGCCCGGGCCCGAGCTGGGCCTGCTTCCGACGCTGCCCGCACCCTTGCCCGACGTCGATCCCGACGATCTCCCCGACCTCGACCCGTCGGGGACGCTCCCCGAGCTCCGTTCCGTGACCCTGCCGGACCTCGACCCGCCGCTGCCGACGGTTCCGAGCCCGACGGAGCTGCCCTAGACGATCGTGAGGGGGGAGGCGGCCCTGGGGCCAGGACCGCCTCCGGCGAGGGCGCCTCGAGCTCCGCGGGCCGCTGCGGCCTCGACCGCGCGGCGAGACGCCTTGTGGGGAACGAAGTCGGAGCGGAAGAGAACGGGCACGCCTGGTGCCCCTGCAGGTAATGCTGCCCCGCTTCTGGGTCGCGAGCACCAAGCCAGAGGCCGCACTCGCCCGCAGCCAAGGCGAGACAGCCTTGGCAAGGAGGAGGGTGGACTCTGGCGCCGCGTGATCGCGGGCCGGAAGCAGGCGTGTATTGCCTGGAGGGGCACTAGCTCGCCGCAACCCGGTAGAGGACGTACGCCGCGAGCGTGACCGCCGCCCACGCGGCGAGGGCGAGCGCACCACCGGCGAGGACGGCGAGCGCGATCGCGGCCCAAGCCACGACGGCGAGCGCACCGCCGACGAAGAGGCGCGTCGCCGGCGCCAGAGGGCTCCCGAGCTCGTAGTCTGGGGACGGCGCGTCGTCGGCGGGGATCCGTTCATCTTCACCGGCCCAGGGGTCATCCACCTCGGCGGCCTCGGGCTGGACGGATTCCGCCCGCTCGAGCTCGTCCGCCACGACTGCCGCCAGGGCACGCACGAGCTCGAGGCGTGATTCGTCGAGCGGCCCCGACCAGCAGACGGCACCGTGGACCGGGCCTTCGCCGACGTGCACGGGGACTCCGAACCTGGGAGCGGCCCCCGGCACGAAACGAAGCTCGATTCCGAGCTCCGCGCCCACGGGCGCGAGGAGACGTGCCACTCTCGCCTCCGTGGCCGAGACCTCGAGGACCTGCCCGCTCGTCACCGCGAGAACCTCGCGAGGATGCAGGAGGGGAAGTCCACCGCGACGTCGTCCTTGTGCACGTACGCGGCCGCTCCCGCGCGCCGGGCCCGATCGACGTCTGCGACTACGTCCGAGCCCGTCACCACGATCACGACTGTCCACGGGAGCTCCTCCCGGATCTGCCGTGTCGCCTGGATCCCGTCCATGACGGGCATGTCGATGTCCATGAGGATCACGTCCGGCTCGAGCGACCGGGCCAGGGCCACTGCGTCGATCCCGTTCTCCGCCCGGCCGACCACCTCGATGCAGGCTTCGAGCGAGAGCGTCGTCGCGAGCGCCTCCGAGAAGAGCGGCTCGTCGTCCGCGACGAGAACGCGCACCGGACCCCTGGCGGGAGCGGTCAGAAGGGATGCGACCGCCGACTGCGAGGAGAGGAGCATGCCCTCGAAGAAGCCGGAAAATCCCGAAACTTGCCCCGTCCTGGCGAGAATCCCTCGAACGAGGTACGCCTAGGGGGAGGAGGGGAGACGGCCTCCTGCGGCCGAAGGCCGCCTCCCCGGTGTCACAGGGCTTGTTCGTGGGGAGCGCTGCGGACGCTCTGAGGGAGTTCCCGGGACACCTGTACTTCCGTAGAAGCCGCAGGCGGGAGAAACTTGCAGCCGGATCTAGGGAAGCGTGGCGTCGACGTCCACGCCCGCCGCGCCCGCCGTCGAGGCGACGGCGTCTTCCACCACAGTGACGACCGGCTGAACGGGAAGCTCAAGCCCACCTACGGCGCCGGGAAGGGCGGGGGTCTCCGGCAGGACGGCGGAGATGCCCCCGCTCGTCGGAGACGGCGAATCCTCGGTGGCCACGACCGCCGCCGGCCTGGAGGACGTCTTCGGAGCGGGCTGCTCCTTCGCGGCGGGACGCGTGTTGTGCCTCGGGGCGGCGACTCGAGGCGCGGGCGCCGGATCGCTCGGCGCCACGAGGGGCGCCGGGATGGGCGCTTCCGGAGGCCGGGCGTCAGTTCGGTCGAGCAAAACGGGCCCCCCGACGGCCACGACGGCCGTCGCCACCGCGGCGGCTCCTGCCGCGAGCTTGACGGTCGAGGCCCCGCCGAGCGCGGACTTGAGCGCCGCCCAGAGGGAGCTGAGCTCGAAACCGTGCTTCGCCAGGCGCCCGGACCGGCTCTCACCGGAAAGCAGTTGCGCGAGCGAGCGACGGGCCCGGAAGATGAGGGTCTCGACGGCCGCGACGCTGAGGTCCATCTCGTCCGCGACCTCGCGGTAGGAAAGGCCCCTCCACTCGCGCAGGACGAGGGCGCGGCGCTGCTGCTCCGGCATCGCCCCCAGGGCGTCGTCCAGGTCGACGAGCTCGTCGTGACCGTCCGGCCGGGCCCACGCCACCTGCTCGAGCGCCTGTGGATCGCTTGCCACCTCCACGTTCCCGCGCCTTGCGCCCGCGCGCAGGCGGGCCAGGCAGGCGTTGTGGGCGATCGCGAGCAGCCAGCTCGCCTCTGAGGCGGGCACCGTCCCTCGGCTGAGAGCCCGGTGCGCGTAGAGGAACGTCGTCTGGGCAGCGTCCTCGGCCTCCTCCCGGCTCCGTAGCCGGTAGAGGCAGTACCGGTAGACGCGCGCGCTGTAGCGCTCGTAGAGCTCCGAAGCGGTCGGGGCAGCGAGCGGCCGGCGCTCCGAGACGAGCGCGTGCGCTGGTTCGAGCGCCGGATTCACCGCCACGCTCGCACCATCCCCCTGTGACCCTGGCTTCTCAAGACGGCAGACTGATTGTGAGGGGTGATCGGCGATCGAGCAAGACTCGCGCCGTAGAATCAGGCCATCGACGTCCTGAAGCTCACCGAGCTGCTCCCCGAGTTGCCGCGGGAGCGGACGCGGCTGCTCGACAACCTCGGGCGCGTGCGGCGCGAGGTCGGGCCGGTCACGGCCGAGCTCTCCGACGCGCTCGCCGACCACATGAACGTCCGTCGCGGCGAGGTGGACGAGGTCGTTTCCTTCTACTCCTTCCTCCGCGTGCCGACGGACTCCGTTCGCGTCTGCGTCGGCCCGGTCTGCCACTGCCTGGGCGCGAAGGGGCTTGTTGCCCGGGAGCAGGAACACGCCAACGGAGCGCCCGTGCTCGAGGTGGAGTGCCTCGGGCACTGCGACCTCGCGCCCGTGCTCATGCGCGGCGACGGGGTCGAGCCTGAGGTCGTCTACAGGACGAACCCGGGCCCCTCAATCGATCTCGCGAAGGCGGACGAGACGCTCTCCGACTACGAAGCGCGTGGGGGCCTGGCCCTTCTGCGCGACCTCCCCGCAAAGGAGCGCATCGTCGAGGAGCTGAAGGCCTCCGGCCTCGCCGGCTACGGCGGCGCCGGCTTCCCCACCGGCGTCAAATGGGAGGCGGTCGCGCGCGAGCCGGCACCTCGCTACGTCGTGGTCAACGCCGACGAGGGCGAGCCCGGGACGATCAAGGACCGCTACGTCATGGAACGGCGGCCCCACCTCATGCTGGAGGGAACGCTCGTCGCGATGCGCTTCGCGGAGGCCGAGCAGGGGTTCATCTACCTCCGCGAGGAATACGCGACGTCGCGCGAGCGAATCGCGCGCGCAATCGAGGAATTTCGGCAAGCCGGCCTTCTCGAAGGCATGTCGCTCGAGCTCGTAGTCGGTGCGGGCGCCTACATCTGCGGCGAGGAGACGGCCATGCTCGAGTCCATGGAGGGGCGGCGCGGGATGCCGCGCCTGAAGCCGCCCTTCCCGAGCGAGGTCGGCTACCTCGGCCGCCCCACGCTCATCAACAACGTCGAGACCCTGGCGCACGTGCCTGCCATCCTGCGCCTCGGCGGCGAAAACTGGTCCCGCGTGCGGCTTTGGTCCCTCTCCGGGGCTGTTCGCCGCCCCGGCTGCTACGAGGCTCCGCTGGACGTCACTCTCCGGCAGCTGATCGAGGACTACGCCGGAGGCGCGACGGAGGAGATCGGCGCGATCGTGCCGGGCGGGGCGGCCAGCGGCATCCTCCCGCCGGAGGCGCTCGACGTGCCCCTCACGCGCGACGACTTGCGCGAGTGGGGCGTCGGGGTCGGATCGGCCGGCGTCCAGGTCTTCCCCAAGTCCTATTCACCGCTGACGCTGCTGGCCGAGACGATGCGCTTCTTCGCCGAGGAGTCGTGTCAAAAGTGCACGCCCTGCCGGATCGGGAATCGTGGGATGCACCACCTGCTCGAGGAGCTGGACAGAGGCCACGTGGCGATGCCGCGCGAGCAGGTCGAGGAATGGCTCGACGCGATGGCGGCCACCTCCATCTGCGGCCTCGGCCAGGGCGCTCCCCTCCCCATGCGCGCGGCGTTCCGCTACTGGCCGGAGACCTTCGCGCCACTCGGCGAGCCGACTACGATGAGCGCCGGATGACTCGCCTCGTCGACTTCACGCTCGACGGCCAGAAGGTCAGCGCGCCGCAGGGGGAGCTCCTCGTCCACGCGGCCGCGCGCCACGGGGTCTTCATCCCCACGCTCTGCCACGACGACAAGCTGGACCCCTACGGCGGCTGCCGCATGTGCGTCGTCGGCGTCGAGGGCTCGCCGCGCCCGCTTCCGGCCTGCGCGACGCGCGTGGCCGAGGGCATGGCGGTCTCCACGAACAGCTCCGTGCCCCAGTTCCAGCGGACGCTCGCGGAAATGCTCCTCGCCGAGCACCTGAATCCAGATCCGGGCGGGCGGCCGAACGAGCTCGTCGACCTCGCGGAGGATCTCGGAGCCGAGGCGCCCTTCATCCTCCCCGACGCGAAGCGGGAGCCCTACGACGACCGCAACCGCTTCATGGGGTACGACCCGGACGCGTGCATCCTCTGCAACCGCTGCGTCCGCTACACGCAAGAGGTCATGCAATGCTCTGCCCTCTCGCTCGAGGGCCGGGGGCCGCACGCGCGCATCGTGCCGACGCACGGCTACTCCTGGCTCGACACCGAATGCGAGCTCTGCGGCGGCTGCCTCTCCGCCTGCCCGACGGGCGCCA
>JBOHAJ010000295.1:0-9010 GCA_050697715.1 Gaiellaceae bacterium | reverse complement strand
GTCGAGCTCCGCCTGCGAGAGGCCAAGTTCGCGCCCGATGGCGAGGGCGAGCTGCTGGACGCGGCGGGAGTGCCCGGCGGTGTACGCGTCACGGGCGTCCACTGTCGCGGAGAGGCTCTCCATCGCGGCAGTGGAGCGCTCCTTCAGCAGGCGGTTCGCTTCCTCCAGGGAGACGTTCTGGCTGCGGATCGTCTCCGCCGCGTCGCGGAGCTTCTTCGTGGACTTCTCCGTGTGGCCGAGGTAGGCGGCCATCGTCTTGCGCATGAGGAGCAGCGGAAGCACGAAGACCGCGAGTCCGTAGAGCCCGATCGCCCCGTAGGCGAGCGCGATCGCGCCGCCCACCGCGCCGAAGGCGACGTAGTGCGGGAGCAGCCAGGAGAAGCGCTCGGTCCACACGCGCTTCCAGCTGTCGTGGCCCTCGAGAGCCATCGCGCCGCTCGTCAGCCCCGTGTTGACCACGAAGTACGCGCCGCCGGCGACCAGGCCCGCGGCGGCTGTCACGAGCGTGTGCTGCACCTGCGACTCGTACCTCCAGCCGATCGAGAACGCGGCCGCAGCCGTGAGGGAGGCGAAGCTGAGCGCACCGACGTTGAAGAGCAGGTAGTAGACGGGCGTCCTTCGCGAGCTCCACTCGACCGCCGCCGTGGCCAGGGCAAGCGGAAGCGCCGCCTTGGGGCCGAAGAGGGCGGCGCCGGCGAGCGCGCCGACGGCGCTGACGGAGATGGAGCCGCCGTCGAGCTCGAGCGAGAGGGCCTGACCGCCCGCCACGAGCGCGATGACGGCGAGGAGCCCGACGATGCTGACGCTCGGGGCGAGCGCGAAGCCGACCGCGCCGACGAAGATGCCCAGGAGGCTGACGAGCGCGACGAGCGAGGCGAGCGCGGGCGAGAGGGTGAGAAACCGAGGCCCACCTGGCGCGTGCGGGCGCTGGCGCTCGGTCTTGTCGGGCCGCTCGTGCTCCTGGAGGTCCGGGCGCGGGCGCGCGGACGGCGCCGACGTGCTCTGCGCGGCGGCCTCCGGGACTGCCGCGAGGCGGGCCTTGCGCTCGGTGGGCATGAGCAGGGGCTCGGAGCTGGCGCCGAGGACGCGGTTGCGTCCCTGCAGCTTTGCCCGGTACACGGCCAGGTCAGCCTGGTGGATGAGCTCGTTCGCGTCCGCGCTGTCCTTCGGCACGCCGGCGACGCCCATGGAAACCGTGGCGCGGATGGGCTCGCTCGAGGTCTCCACCTCGAAGCGGTGATCGGCAACGGCTCGACGGATGCGCTCCGCGATCTCGAACGCCTGCTCGGGCGGCGTCTCCGGAAGGAGGATGGCGAACTCCTCTCCGCCGAAGCGCGCCGGGACGTCGTAGTGGCGCAGCTGCTTCCGGAAGATCTCGGCGATCCCCTGGAGGACGGCGTCGCCGGCCAGGTGGCCGTAGGCGTTGTTGATGTCCCGCAGGAGGTCGAGGTCGGCCATAACGATCGACATCGGCCGGTCCATGCGGCTCGCACGCGCGAGCTCCTCGCGGAGCGCCGCAGTGAAGTAGCGGGCGTTGAAGAGGCCGGTCTTGGGATCCACGCGCGCCTCCTCCTGGAGGGCGGGGACGCTCAGCGAGCGGTGGATGAGGATGAGGGGCGCGATCGCGGTCGGGAGGAGGTACGGGTTCCAGCGCCAGAGGCTTGCGAAGGCCACGCCCAGAGCGGCCAGGACGAGATCCGTGGACAGGCTCTCCATCGAGAAGAGGCCGGTCGTGCGCAGCGTGTGCCCGCGCGCGAAATGGAGCATCGTGGCGAGGAGCACGTGGTTCAGGGCGACGAAGACGACGCAGGCGGTCAGGCCGGCGAGCGCGAAGTCGGCCTCTCGCCCGAGCCCGAGTCCGAGCCCGTGGACGAGCTGCATCGCCCCCCACGCGGCGAGGCCGTTGATGGTGTGGTTGGCGATGTTGAACCCCTGGATGTACCAGGGGTAGCGCACCTTCAGCCACTCGGGGATGGAGAAGACGACGCACATGAGCGCGATCAGCTCGGGCGGTAGGAGCAGGACGGCCGGGATGAGGAAGACGATCGTCGTGTGGTACTGCTGGTCCCTCGGCGTCCGGACGGCGAAGAGCTGCGCGATCGCCGCGCAGGCCGCGAGGACGAGGAACTTCCGCCACTCCCGCCAGTCGGTCGTCTCCGGCGAGAGGCGCGAGAGCGGGACGAACGCGGCCGTGATGGCGGCGATTCCGACCACGTAGAGGTAGAGCTTCGCCCGGCGCGGGATCGGCTGGCGCTCGGGACGCTCCTCGACGCTCGGCTGGAAGGGCTGTTCGCTCATCGTCTCAGGGCTGCGCCGGCCGCCTGGATGGGCGGCGGTGGGGTCGCCGTTCGTGTCCACGCGGGAGCGTGGGGCCGCAGAGCCATAGCCTGAAGGTACGGCGGTTCCGAGGGGGGAGCGTCCCCCGAACGAGGGAGGGCCGGAGCGGCCCGGCAAGTTCCCCCGAAAGGGTGAGCCCCGGGCGCGGCGAGGGAGCCGGACCGGGGCTCGTTCAGTACGCGCTACGGGAGGAGGGCGCCCGGGTCGAGGTAGTACCCGCCGCCGGCCGCCGCGTCGCCCTCAGCGTTGTCCGCCCAGGAGGCGCTCGCCCAGCTCGCATTCGCCCAGGAGGCGTCCGCCCAGGAGGCGTCGCCGAGGGCCGCTGACGCCCACGAGGCGGAGGCCCAGGAGGCCGAGCTCCAGGAAGCGGAGGCCCAGCTGGCGCTGGCCCAGCTTGCGCTGGCCCACGATGCGCTCGCCCAGGACGCGGAGGCCCAGGAAGCGTCCGCCAGGGCGGTGCTCGCCCAGCTGGCCGCGTCGAAGACCTTGCCGGAGCCGCCCGACTCGGAAACGACGAACGCGTTGAGCGCCAGGTTCGGGTTGGGCGGGTTGGTCACCTCGACGGCCGCGCCCGCGTTGAGCTCCCCGACCCCTACCGAGAGCGAAGCGGCCTCGGGCAGGTGCTTGGCGGTCAGCATCAGGGCGCCCTTGACCTGATCGGGCGTCCAGTTCGGGTGCAGGGCGAGCAGGTACGCGGCCGCCCCGGACGCGACGGGAGCCGCGAACGAGGTCCCCGAGAGCTGCATGTAGCCGGGCGCGACCACGTTCGCCGGGCGTTCGGCCACGAGCGTCGAGCCGACGGGGACCGGTCCGACCATGTAGCGGCCCGGCGCGGCCAGGTCGGGCTTGGCGAAGCCGTCGAGCGTGTAGCCGTAGGCCGACCAGGGCGCGTTGAAGTCATCGTAGCCCTTGACGGAGCCGTCGATGTCGACCGCCCCGACCGTGATCACGAAGGGGTCGTTGCCGGGAGCGAAGGGCACGCCGCTCGGCTGCCCGTTCACGCCGTAGTTGCCGGCCGCCGCCACGACGACGACACCGCCGAACCAGAGCTTCTCCACCGCCTTGTCGAGCGGGTCGAACATGAAGCTGTTCGGGGCCGCCGAGTGGAGCGAGAAGTTGGCGACGCGGATGTTGTACTGCTCCTTGTTGCGGTAGATCCAGTCGGCCGCGGCGATCACGTCTCGCGTCATCGCCATGCCGTTGTCGTCCATCACGTCGATGGAGAGGAGCTTCGCGCGCGGAGCGGCGCCGGCGTACCCGGGCCCTGCACCGGCAGCGATCCCGGCTACGAACGTTCCGTGCCCCCGCCCGTCCCCGGCCGAGTTCGGCTGGATGGAGGTCAGGTTCACCTGGCCGACTACCCGACCGGCGAAGTCGGGACGCGCCGCGTCGATGCCGGAGTCGACGACCGCGATCGTCGGGTAGGAGAGGCTGAGATTCGTCGCGTTGTCCCACCAGGACTTGACCACGCCCGCCGCATAGGGCCACTGCTGGCCGGTCGAGAAGCTCGAGAGGCGCACCGGCGCGTCCGCCGTGATCGCGGCGATGGCGTCCTCCCCCGCGAGCTTGAGAATCTGCTTGCCGGTGAGCTGGGCCGCGACGCCCTGAACCGTGGCGAAGCGCTTGCGGACGCCGACGCCCTTGCCGGGATGGTCCTCCCGCGCCTCGCTGACCTCGGACGCGACGCCGGCGCTCGACTCGTCGCGGCCCTGGACGATGACGTCGAACGTTCCCTTCGGATTCGCCTGCGCCGCCTCGTAGAGGCCCGGCGAGAGGTAGGCGGCGAACTCCGCCTTGCTCGAGTCCGCCGTCGCCGCGACGGGGGCGGCAAGAGAGACGGCGAGCGTGAGAGCGGCGACGAAGCCGCGGCCGCCCTTGCCCCAGAGCGCGCTCATGCGCTTCTCCCCCTTGGGGCGCTTGCCCCAGAGGGCGCTCGAGCGGATGCTGCCGTTCGAACCCGGTTCCTGCCGCATGAAAGTCGTGATTCCTTCCTCCGCGCACGTGCGCGGCCGCAATGGAGGTTTTCGTACGCCGGTTCTCAAGCTAGGCCGGTTCGGCGTACGGTTCCTCCCCCATTGGTGTGAGCCGCGGCAAGTTCCCTCGAACGAGGGAGGCCCGGGCGGACGACGCCCGGGCCTCTGGCTGTGTCCCTAAGGGAGAGTCGTCGCGCCGAGCTCGGCGACGGTCTCGAGCGGGGCCGGAACGGGCTCGAGGGGAGGCCCGACGAGACCGTCTCCGTCGAGGTCGAACCCGTACTCGAGCTCGGCCGCGTGGACCTCCTCCGCGCTCACCGCCGTCGCCTCGGCGGGAGCGGGCTCCTCGCCGTCGGTGCCGTCCTCGTGGGAGCTGCTCGCCCAGGAGGCGGACGCCCAGGAAGCCGAGGCCCAGGAGGCCGATGCCCAGCTCGCGTTCGCCCAGGACGCCGAGGCCCAGCTGGCACCCGCCCAGCTCGCGCTCGCCCAGCTCGCGTTCGCCCAGGAGGCCGAGGCCCAGGAGGCGGACGCCCAGGAGGCGTCGGCCCTGGCCACGTTCGCCCAGCTGGCGGCGTCGAAGACCTTGCCGGAGCCGCCGCTCGCAGAGACGACGAACCGGTTGAGGGCGGCGTTCGGGTTCGGCGGGTTCACCACGTCGGCCGCCGCCGCCGCGTTCACCTCGCCGACGCCCACCGAGAGCGGGAGCGCCTCGGGCAGGTGCTTCGCCGTCAGCATGAGCGCACCCTTGACCTGATCCGGCGTCCAGTCCGGATGCTTGGCGAGGATCTGCGCCGCCGTGCCGGCCACGATCGGCGCCGCGAAGGACGTGCCCGAGAGCTGCATGTAGCCGGCCCCGCGCTTGTTCTCCGGCTTCTCCTGCGGCAAGGCCGAGGCATCCGGGACGGGCCCGACCATGTAGCGGCCGGGAGCGGCCAGGTCGGGCTTCGCGAACCCGTCGAACGTGTAGCCGTACGCCGACCAGGGGGCCGCCTGGTCGTCGATCGTCCTTCGCGGCGATCCGTCGATATCCACCGCGCCGACCGTGATGATGAACGGGTCGTTGCCGGGTGCGTAGCCGACGCCGCTCGGCCCGCCCGGACCGCCGTAGTTGCCCGCGGCTGCCACGACGACGACGCCGCCGAACCAGAGCTTCTCCACCGCAGCGTCCAGCGGATCCCACATGATGCTCGCGGGCGACGCGGAGTGGAGCGAGAAGTTGACCACGCGGATGTTCTTGGCCTCCCTGTTCTGGTAGATCCACTCGGCCGCGGCGATGACGTCGCTGGTCATCGCCATGCCGTGGTCGTCCATGACGTCGATCATGACGATGTTCGCGTTCGGCGCCGCCCCAGCCCGGCCGTGCGCCGAGCCGGCGGCGATTCCGGCGACGAACGTCCCGTGCCCGCGGCCGTCGTCGGGCGAGTTCGGCTGGAGCTGCGTCATCACCTGCGTGTCGATGACGCGCGCGCCGAAGTCGAAGTCGGCGCGATCCTTCTCGATGCCCGAGTCGACGACGGCGATCGTCGGCGCCTGGGCGTTCGAGCGCCAGAGCTTCGCCACGTTGGCCGCCAAGGGCCATGCCTCCGTGTTCGAGTAGCTGGAGAGGACGACGGGAGCGTCCGGCGTGATCGCGAGGACGTTCTTCTGTCGGGCGAGCCGCAGAATCGCTCGTCCGGTCAGCTCCGCGGAGACGGAGCCCATGCGCGAGAAGCGCCGCTTGAGCGCGTCGCGCCGCGTGGACGTCTCGTCGGCGGCCTCGTCCACGTCGGATGCGACGCTTCCGACCGAGCCGCGGCTTTGGACGATCACCTTGAAGACCTGGCACGGGTTGGCCCGGGCCGCGTCGAGGAGTTCCGGGGACACGAACGCCGTGAGCTCGCGGCCGTAGTTGCCGCTGTCGGCGGCGGAGCCCGACGCCGACGCCGTTGCGGCGACCGGGGCCGCGAACGCTGCCGCGAGCACGAACGTGGCGAGGAGACCGCGCCCGCCCTTGCCCCAGAGCGCGCTAGAACGGTGCTCTCCCTTGGACGGCTTCCCCCAGAGTGCGCTCTGGCGGACGCTTCCCAGAACTTGCCGCATGAACCTCTTCCCTCCTTCCGCGCCTCTCAGGCGCGGGCCGCAGACGATCAAAGGTCAAGCCGCACCGTAGGCGGCGCGTGCTCGGGCGCCCTCCCCCCATCGTGGGAGCGAGGACAAGTTCCCTCGAACGAGTGACCCGTGGGCCCGCACTAAACTGGCCGCGTGCGCCTGGCTCTCGAGATCGCCCTCGCCCAGGCCGCCGGGCGGCTCTCTCGCCTGGCCGGACGCGGCGGCGGCACGACGCTTCCGGGCAAGATCCTCGCGACCCTCGATCCGGCGGCGCTGGACACGCTCGCCGCCGACCTGCCGCTCGGCTCCGCCCTCGTGTCTGCCACGAACGGCAAGACGACGACGGCGGCGATCGTGGCGGAGATCCTCGCAGACCGGGTTCGCCTGGCGCACAACCGCGCGGGAGCGAACCTCGTCTCGGGCGTTGCGTCGGCCCTGCTCGCGCGGCCGGACGCCGAGCTCGGCCTCTTCGAGGTGGACGAGGGCGCCTTCCCGGAGGTCGCCCGCCGCGTCCGCCCGCACGCGGTCTGCCTCGGCAACCTCTTCCGCGACCAGCTGGACCGCTACGGGGAGCTCGAGCTAGTCGCCGAGCGCTGGCGCGACGCCACCGCCGAGCTCGAGCCGACTGCCTGGCTGGTGGCGAACGCGGACGATCCCCTCGTCGCCGACATCTCCCGGACCTGGGAGAACGCGCTCCGCTTCGGGCTCGACGACCCGTCTGTCGCCCGCGGGCGTCTCCCCCACGCCGCCGACTCGAAGTACTGCGTCGACTGCGGGACGCCGTACGCCTACGCGGCCGCCTACGTCGGCCACCTGGGCGACTGGCGCTGCCCGGCCTGTGGGCTCGCACGTCCGCCGCTCGACGTGTCCGCGCGGAACGTGTCGCTGGACGGCCTCCGGGGAGCCTCCTTCGACCTCGTGACGCCGCAGGGCACGGAGCGGGTGGAGCTCGCCCTCCCCGGCCTCTACAACGTCTACAACGCGCTTGCCGCCGCGTCGCTCACGTTGGCGCTGGGCGCGACGCCGGCTGAGATCGCGGCAGGCATCGGCCGCTTCAGCGCCGCGTTCGGCCGCTTCGAGCGCATCGCGGCCGGCGAGCGCAGCGTCCTCCTGCTGCTCGTCAAGAACCCGGCGGGAGCGAACGAGGTCGTCCGGACGCTCGTCGCGGGCGGAGCGCCGCGGCTCGCCGTGGTCGCGCTCAACGACGACATCGCCGACGGCCGCGACGTCTCGTGGATCTGGGACGTTGACTTCGAGCCGCTCCTCGAGGGGCTCGAGCGCCTCGTCGCGACCGGCCGCCGCGCCCAGGAGCTTGCGCTGCGCTTCAAGTACGGCGGAATGGACGCCGAGCGGATCGAGGTCGTTCCCTCCCTCGAGCGCGCGCTCGACCGCGGACTCGAGCTGACGCGCTCCGGCGAGGAGCTCGTGGTGCTGCCGACGTACACGGCGATGCTCGCCCTCCGGCGGGTCGTCACCGAGCGCGGGCTCGTCCGACCTTACTGGGAGGAGGCCGCGGCGTGAAGATCGTCGTCGGCCACCTGTACCCGGACTACCTGAACATCTACGCCGACCGTGGGAACATGGCGGTGCTCGAGCGGCGGGCAGCCTGGCGCGGCATCGAGTTCGACTACCGCGCAGTGGGGCTCGGTGAGGAGCTCCACGCAGGCGAGCACGACCTCCTCTACGTGGGGGGCGGCCAGGACCGCGAGCAGGCGCTCGTCGCTCCCGATCTGGCGACGAAGGGCGCGGCCGTGGTCGAGGCCGTCGCGGGCGGCTCGGCGCTCCTCGCGGTCTGCGGCGGCTACCAGCTGCTAGGGCGCTTCTACCGCGACCGGTCGGGCGCCGAGCTTCCCGGCGTGAGCCTCTTCCCCCATCACACGGTCGCGGGCGAGCGGCGCATGATCGGCGACGTGCTGCTCGAGTGCGAGCTTCTCCCCGGCGAAAGGCGTCCCCTCGCAGGGTTCGAGAACCACGCCGGGCGGACGATCCTCGACCCGGGCGCCGAGCCGCTCGGACGGGTGGTTGCCGGTTTCGGCAACGACGGCGAGAGCGGATTCGAGGGCTGCACGGTCGGCCGCGCCGTGGGGACCTATCTGCACGGGCCCCTTCTCCCGCGCAACGCCTGGTTTGCCGACTGGCTGCTCGCCCAGGCACTCGCGCACCGCCTTGGAGAGCCTCCCGAGCTCGAGCCGCTCCCATCCGACCTCGAGGACGAGGCGCAGCGCGTCTCCGCCGGGCGGGCCCGCTCCCGCGGCGGCCGTTACTAGTCGAGCACTAGGGCGCCCAGAGCCTGCCGAGGTACACAGTCGGATCGCCCGGCTGCCAGCGGGCCAGGAAGCGCTGGATGGGCGGGTGCAACGCGAGCCCGGCCAGCTCGTCCACGTCGAAGAGGCGGTGGTTGCAGACGGCGGAGTCGGTCGAGGTCACGCGCTCGAGCGAGCGGTCGCCGAGGTAGCCCGCGAACACGATGTGGACGACGTGCTTCGTCGTCAGCGCGAGCCCCGGGGCGATCGAGTCGATGATCGCGATCGGGCCCTCGAACGGCGGCGCCGCGATCCCGACCTCCTCGGCGATCTCGCGACTGAGCGCGTCCATCAGCGTCTCGCCGGAGT